>CAZXCX010000291.1:0-1505 GCA_964639375.1 uncultured Candidatus Bathyarchaeia archaeon | reverse complement strand
CGGAGCCTATGGAAACGCGAATTTGCTGCGGCAAATCAGATTCTTCACAACTTGGTACTTTCGGCAACTATCCCACCGAATAACTCTAAGTGCTAAGGAAAATAGTAGAAAGAACAGTATATTAGCTTAGAGCCACGAATATAGTCAATCTAGAACTGTCTATGTCACTGTGTTTCGGATTGCAAGAGACACCTTCAATTGTCTTGTTCAATTGAGTACACGTCTACTATGAGTGGCAATTATTAAATCATTTCACACATTACTATAATGGGATTAGCTATTATGGCAATAGACGAGGTGCTTTCCTCACTTTCAAGATTTGTGAACATGAACTCCAATGTTGTTGATGTCCAGTGGGACCGGAGAATGAGCCCAAGGTTACTCGTTAACCCATACTCTGAAAACTACGAAGAAAGGAAGACAGCAGCACACTATTTCTTACTAGCATCATCAGTGCTTGAAGATGGGGTTGTTGGCTTTTCTGAAAATGCCAGGAGCCTTCTCGTCCATCTTCACAAAACATTTAGCAATCGTCTCTTCGAAATTCGCAAGCCTCACCTATTTGAGGAGGAGATTATAAAATGCGGATTTTACCATAATTTGGGTCCTTATAGGGAAGTGATACCTGAAGTTTTGACCCGCGTCAACAGGTTTGTTGGGAATAAAGCGGAGAAAAACCTCATAAAATATTCTCAGAGGTTTAGCAAGCCGGAGGATTTGGCGGAAGATCTCGCTCAAAACATCGAGGTAACGAACGTGCCACACAAAGACGAAGCGTGGATATACATGAGGTGGATGGTACGCCCTAGACCCGACTTGGAACTTTTCAGTCATTTTTCACCAGAAAACCTCTACGTCCCTCTAACCAGAGAAAATGCTAATGTTGCGGCGAGCTTAGGCTTGATAAACTCAGCTGCGCCCTATCTGTGGAAAGACAAGAACGCAGCAATGAAAGCTCGCAAACGACTCACGGACTTCGCTAAACAGCTATTCCCAAAAGACCCCGCAAAGGTCGATTATCCCTTTTTCTTGCTTGGCAGGTGGCTCAGGCAAAAAAACTTGAACAGGAATACGTTGAAAGAGGCACTGCAGTTCTTTGACCACATGCATAAGGTGACTGGACAGCCACATGCCTACTACCAAAAAATGAGCCGCTACAAGAGCGGCTGGGAGAAGAAGACCGCAAGAACACTTTCGAAAATGAAAATTCCCTACGGCTACGAAACAATCAGTTTCCCGCTGCCCGGTGACACGTATACGCCAGATTTCATTCTCGACAAATCAATTCAGGGAAGAAAGATTATTTTGGAACCCCACTACGAAATGAGCCGAAAACAAGCCGCTAAATACTCACTTTTCAAACGAACTTATGGACATGAATTCCTCCTGATACTGCTACTAAAAAATGACCTCATCCCATACTATCATGAACGCAAAATACTTGCTGATGATGTGTGCGATGATGTCTGGCCGATTGAATTCGTTGATTTGCTCGCAGAAAAAAT
>CAZXCX010000290.1:0-1507 GCA_964639375.1 uncultured Candidatus Bathyarchaeia archaeon | reverse complement strand
TGGAAGAAGTTCAACGCATAACTGACGAGCGGTGGCAGCGCTTGCTTGCAAAATGTGGAATGACGCAGAAGTCCTAAATTTTCCCTTTTTCTTAAGCGCTTTTCGAGAAACTAGTAGATGAAGTGAAAGAACATGCGAAGCAAATGTAAATGTCCACGTTGCGGAACACCTTTAGTTCTAAAGGGAGGCAGGAAGGGAGAAGTCAAGGCTAAAGCAAAATTGCTGCTTACTATGCACGCTGAGCGCACCTACGTCTGCCCAAAATGCGGTTACGAACACCAAAGCCACACAATAATCATGAAATAGACTTGTGCTCGGAAAAGACTATAGCCCCCTTATATAAAGACTGAAATAGAAGTAGACCTAACGCTTAACTATTAAATTCTTAATGTTACCCTTTTCATCAGTTGGAGGACAAAACTGGAAAAATTTAATTGTTGTCGCACACCATCTTATTAGGAAAATATAATGAAAATTGAAGACGCGCTAGATAGACTAGCTTTCATTAAGTATTTATATGGTGTTGGTGTTGACCAGTCTAGGAAAGTTGAACCTTTTTGCAGACTTTCGGTTTTGACTTTTCACGACGCTGTAGAACTTTTTTTGGAACTATCCGCCGAATATTTAGACATTCCCAAGAAAGTGACAGAGCTGCAATTTGCACAATATTATGCTTTGTTGAATCCCGCTCTCAAAAAGAAGGGAAAGAATGAGTTAACTCGAAAGATTGCAATTGACAAACTAAATAAGGCAAGAATAGCCTTCAAACATCATGGAACTTCTCCTTCAAAATCCGATATTGATGATTTTAGAGCAGATATAGCGGAATTTTTTGAAGAGAGTACGAGCAACATCTTCGGGGTGAATTTTTCAGAAATATCCTTAATTGAACTTGTTAAATGTCAAAACGCTAAAAGCACTCTTAAAGAATCGCAACAAATGCTTAGTGAAAACAAACTTGACGAAGCACTTGATAAAGTCGCAATAGCATTCGAACAACTAATAGATGACTACGAAGTTAGAAAAACCGATGAGTGGGGGCGCTCACCATTCTTCTTCGGCAGGCGAATGGACTTCTTAAGCAGCTTTTTTATGGACATTCCGCGTGGAAATAAGCTAGCGGATTTTATCGATCGAGTTAAGGAATCAATAGAGGCTATTCAAGAGAGTGTGAAAATTCTTAGTTTAGGTTTAGATTACCGACGTTATGCAAAGTTTCGGTTATTAACGCCCATTGTCCAAAGAACTCAAGGTTCAGGCGGAATTAACTACGTGGCTCAAAGAGTTTCGAATGTTAATCCAACAAAGGAAGCTGTGCACTTTTGTATAAACTTTGTAGTTGAGAGTGCTGTAACGCTTCAAGAATTTGATTTTGATATAGAAAAGAGAGAACGCTCGATGGCAACTCTGAAAGACGCCTTTTGACGAGATTACTATGTCTATCTATTAAGATATTTTTCTACTTCTTTTTCTGCGTTGTCCGCCTTGATGAATATGGGCACGTTCT
>CAZXCX010000289.1:0-1508 GCA_964639375.1 uncultured Candidatus Bathyarchaeia archaeon | reverse complement strand
AACATGAGCCATCCCGAATATGTACCTGGAGTGGTGACAAGCCCTGCACTACTTCGCGAGTTGGTCAGTCTTCTGCGGGATGACAATGAAGAAGTGATAGTTGGCGAATCCAACGGCTTCAACTATTCATGTCGCTCGGCGTTCAAGAAGACAGGCATAGAAACTGCTGTGAAGAAAGCAGGCGGCACTGTAATTAACCTTTCAGAGGACAAACTGGTCAAAGTGAAATTCCAAAGCAACTCTAGCCCTTTGAAGGAGCTGTTTCTTCCCAAAACCGTGCTTGAAGCAGACGCCATAGTCGACTTGGCCCTTATGAAAACCCACGAGTTCGCGATATACAGCGGAGCCATAAAAAACCTCTTTGGCTGCGTGCCGAGCAACAAACGCATTTATTTGCATCCTTACCTGAGCGAAGTCTTCTATCGACTTTACACAATTCTTAAGCCACAACTTACAGTGATGGACGCAAGAGTAGCGATTGAGGGAAACGGTCCGACCAAAGGAAACCCCGTCAAAATGGACCTAATGCTGACTAGCAACTGCTCGTTAGCCACCGATGTGATCGCCTCAAAAATTATGGGTTTAAACGTGGAAGAAATCAGCTATCTAAACTATATAGCCAGAAAAACCAATCTGCATGATGATGCGATAACCGTGCAGGGTTTGCAGGTGTCTGAGGTAGCGCGGAATTTTGAGCGACCAAGAATAGACCTGCCCGTGAAGGCGCAGATGGTGATTTATAAGCACGAGTTTTTGACGAAAGTGTTTTTCTGTTCGTTGGGCGTTGTAAAGCTTTTCCAAAAAGCAACAATAGCGTACAGAGGTAGACCTATAGAAACGAGCTAGCTCAACGCTTCATCGTAAACCTTAACCACTTTCTTGACGATGAGACGCCAGTCAAATTGGTTCTCAATGGTTTTGCGAGCGAGAAGCGCCATCTCAGAAGCCGCTGCTGGATGCTCCAGATAGTACAAAATCCTGTCAGCCAATTCCCTAGAATTGAAAGGTTCGACCAAAAACCCGTTCTTTCCATCCTCAATCATTTCAGGAATCCCGCCCACATTCGTCGTCACAACAGGCAACCCAGTTGACAAAGCCTCCAAAACCGCAAAGGGAAGATTCTCGTAGAACGTGGAAAAAGCAAAAACGTCTGCCGCTTGATAAAGCCGGGGCAACTTCTTGTCAGGGAAATATCCCGTGAAAAAGATGTTATCTTTCACTCCAAGCTTGGTGGCATAGCTCACTAGCTTTTTCATCTCGTTGCTGAGGCCTTTTCCCGCGATTATAAACTTGGCATTTTTGAATTTTCTCGTGACCAACGCCATGCTTTCAATGAGGGTGAACAAGCCTTTACGGGCATAAAGCCTGCCTACAGAGAGTATAGTTATGTCATCGGGGTTGAAGCCGAGCTCCTTTTTCGCTTTACGCTTGTCGCCTGCAGGCTGGAACTTGTTGACATCAACTCCGTTGTGGATCACGCGAATCTTATCTTCCTTCACCTTATAGTA
>CAZXCX010000288.1:0-1518 GCA_964639375.1 uncultured Candidatus Bathyarchaeia archaeon | reverse complement strand
TCTAAACCTTAAAAGTGATTGTAATGCCGAGAAAATGCGTGGTAAAAGTCATGTTAAGCAAGGAACAAAGGGAGATTTTAAATGAGCTAGCGAGGCGATTGGGCACTAGCGAGAGTGAGACGTTGCGGATGGCTCTGATGGACTATGTTAAAGAGTTGAGTCTGATGAAAGAAAGCATTCATCGGGGCAAAAACCAAATTTGAATTTTCAGCAAATCCGTGGTTGAGTAGCGCTCGGGTTCCGATTCGATGCTCACAAATAAAGCTAAATCGCGAATTAACTTTAAATGCATATAGCACAATATATAAGCAACTACGCTTTGAGCAACGCAAATGTTATACATAGTGGGGTATTCGGACATTGGCAACAAGATCAAGAGAGTTCAATAAACTTTTGGTGAGCGCCATCGACGAAGCCCTAAATTCTCTAGGGACATCAGTAAAACAATCAATATACTTCCACATAGAGAACAAATTCAGCGTGGCAAGAAACGAAATCCCTGAAAATCTGATAGAATTTCAAGGGGGGCTTGAAAAAATCTTCGGGACAGGTGCTCGGTTCATAGAGATTCTAATAATGAAAAACTTGCACTCAAAAATCGGGCTTCCGCTTATAATGGAAAACGAACAGCTCGAATTCGTTAAATATGTGGACGTAGTGAAAGAAGGCTTTCTGAAAAAAAGCGCATGAAACAGAAAGCGGTTGAGAGCAAGCTTCCATAGTTTTTGGGTGCAGTTAACAAAAATTCATATCGGCAGTTCATAAAGGCTTTATCACCCTGAGATATTCATTTCTAAAACAAGTTGAAGTGAAAAAGTATGGGTGAAGCCGCTAGAATCTTGATTATTGATGATGATGAGAGCATACGAAAAGTGCTGGCAACAATTCTTGAAGACGAAGGTTACATCGTTGAAACAGCGGAAACAGCCAAAGAAGGCATTGAGAAAAGCGAAAAAGCGTTCTACAACCTAGCGTTGATTGACGTACGCTTGCCAGATATGGAAGGCATTGAACTCTTATCCAAATTGCGCAATACCAAGCCGAAAATGCGAAAAATAATAGTCACTGGCTACCCAACGCTTCAAAACGCCGTAGCTGCCGTGAACAAAGGCGCGGACGCTTATGTGATGAAGCCCTTCGAGGTGGAGAAAATCCTTCAAACCATCCGAGAACAGCTGAAGAAGCAAGAGGAAGAAAAGAGCTACAGCGAAGAGAAAGTCGTCGAGTTCATCGAAACCCGCATCAAAGCATTAGAGACAGTAGACCAAGGCGCAGTCAAGAAGGAAGCCTGAAAAACCCTTTTCTTTAAAAACTTTACTTTCTCTGCGCATATTAGTTCATAGCGAAAAAAGGGGGCATTCAATTAATTTTATCGGTTTCTTTTCGATATTATAATTGTATATCGGGTTAGTTTAGCCAAAAATTTCTGTTTCGGAACCGTGTAGCCTGCCACGGATAACTTGCTCGATGAAAAATGCCAAATTGTTACCGCCTATTGTTCTGTAGTTGCTTATAGTT
>CAZXCX010000287.1:0-1525 GCA_964639375.1 uncultured Candidatus Bathyarchaeia archaeon | reverse complement strand
CATGCCATCCATAGCCGTAGTCATCAACGCTTGTGCCACGCCTTTGCGCCTGCCCTGCGGCAAAACCGCAATTGAAACCACGTGGCCTTTCCGTATCAAGCCGCCTAGCCCGAAGCTTGACAGGCCAACTTCAATGCGGCACATTACGTAGCCGACGATTTTCCCGTCCTCCTCCGCCACAATGAAAGTCTCGGGAAACCGCTGGTGCAAATCGATAAAGAAGATGTCCGTGTAGTTCTCGGGTAGACAAACGCGGTTAATTTGCATTACGCTCTGCAGGTCGTCTGGCGTGAATTTGCGCAGCTTGAACGTCTGTTGCATCTTACCGCCTTCTTAAACGAGAATTTCCAAATCAAACTTAAATCTTACGCTTAATTCGCCATCGCACTTACGGCTTTTCTGGAACCTGTTGGCTTAACCTATGCGTCAATTGATTTGACTTCGGGCAACGTGAAAGTGCCCTGAGGCATCGCCCACACCTTAGCCGCTGAGCCAACAATCCTCAACGCTTCGCTTAACGCGTCATTAACCGCCCGTGCAGTCTTCAACTTGAAAATACTGGTGGCGTAGTAATCTGGCAGCGAAGAAACCAGAATAATCGGGTGACGCTGCAGCGCCTTCAGCAGATAATACGCTTTATGCCCGCCCAAAACAAAGTGACGCTTAATCTCACGTTCAACCTTCTTTAACTCCCCCAACCGCATCATCCAATCATAAAAGACCGGGTTTCCATGTCCCTCAGGGCACTCAGCCACAAGAATTATCACGCCGCTTCGCTTAACCACCTCCAAAGCGTTATTCAACGCCTTATACGCCTGATACAGATCAATGTCCGCTGGGTAGCCTCCTGGGCTGACAACCACGATGTCGGCTCTGCGGTCCACCTTTACACGGTACATCTCGTCGACAAGTTTGACTGCTTCATTGAACGCCTGCTCCAAATCACCCGCGAACGCTTTCACAATTTCGCCTTTGCTGTTGGTGACCACGTTCAGAATGAAGTCCACTTTCGCCAGCCTCGCAACCTCCGTCATGTCTTCGTGAACGGGGTTCCCCGCTAAAGCTCCAGTGCACGCACTAGCCTGCAAAAGCATGGCGTGGTTATGCTTAATGGTCTCCTCGCCTGACACTGCGGGCAAAACGCTTTTGCGTCCGCCGCCGTAGCCAGCGTAATAGTGAAAGTCCACGTCGCCTAAAAGTACTTTCACGTCCGCCTCGGCAAAAACGCGGTTCAAATAAACCTTGTTTCCATGAGTGTTGGTTTTGCCCACGTACACCAAGTCTTCTGCTTTGCAGTCGTGGCTAACGGTTTTTACGCGTTTAAGTGCTTCTTCGCCCAGCAGTCTAGCCGCTTCATCGGGTTTAACAGCCCTGTGGGTGCCGCAGCCGAAGATAACAGTGACGTTCTCGTCTTTTACGCCTGCAGTGTTCAGTTCAGCGAGCACTGGCGGGAGCATAGCGTTGCTGGGAGTGCTTCTGGTGAAGTCGTCCACTACTATGGCAACTTTATGCTCTGCTTGGGCGA
>CAZXCX010000286.1:0-1525 GCA_964639375.1 uncultured Candidatus Bathyarchaeia archaeon | reverse complement strand
GTTTCTATGATGTTTTCTTTTTCGTCCCGTAGAAGGTATCTTGCCTTTAAAACTTCAAGCGCGTTCACGGTTAATTTAGGCTCTATCCCAAGCTTCTTCCTGAGGGTTCTAAGCTCTTCTTTTTTCTTTCTGTAATCCTGATATGCTTGCGCAACTTTTTCGTAGCCCTTTTTCTTAAGAACTTCAACAACTATGTCCTGTACGTCTTCAACTGAAGGGGTTTTCTCTTTGAATTTCGCATCTAAACGCTTAACAACTTCGCGTGTTATGCTCTCGGCTTTTTCGCCATCTCCCAGCTCAACGGCAAGAAAGGCTTTATGAACGGCGTTCCTGATTCTGTTCGGATCGAAATCAGCGATTTTGCCATCTCTCTTTTTGACCTCGCTGAAAAACATTGCCATCCAGTAGATTCTTCTTTTAAAGTAATATAAAGTTTTCAAGAACTGTAACAAAAAGTGTGCAGTTTATTTTGTTTGTTTTTTTATGAACTGGCTTTTCGGCGCTCCGCAAACTGGGCAAACCCAGCTTTCGGGTAATTGCTCAAAAGGGGTTCCTGGTTGTATGTTGTGTTCTGGGTCTCCGACTTCTGGGTCGTATATGTAGCCGCAGACTGTGCATTCCCACTTATCCATTTTCAACCCTCGCTTTGTAAAATAGAATCGGTGTTTCATCTTATATAAGGTCTACTGGCGAAACTGGGCGGTTTCTGTCGTTTGCTTTTTCAAAAAAGGAAAAGATGATGTAAAGGTGGCATTTCACGTGGTGCTTTAGACCAGCGCTTTCAGCTTTCCGATGAGTTCACTCCTCATCTCTGGGTTTGCGTTGATTTCCTTGCGGGCTTTACGCCAGTCTGCGGAGCAGCGACCATAGCTGGACTGTTCGCTTATGTATTTGTGTATGACTTCGTCGATTTCGTCTTTATTCGCGTCTGTAACGTTCACTTCAGCCTCTTTCAAAACTCCGTTAAACCATTTCCAGCAACCCAAAAAACTCACCATCCTAAAGTCTAGTGATTAGTGCGATATAATGTTTTTGAAAGGTCAGTGAGCTTGGGCAAAGATAAAAAAGTTGGTGTTTGGCCTTTTTACGTTGGCTTGAAGAATTTTTCTTTCGGAGCGCCGCATATGGGGCATTTGTCGGGTGGTGCGCCTTCAACGGTGTTTCCGCAGACTCCGCACACGTAATAGTCCACTTGCTCCAGCGGCTTCTTGTTCTTCAACGCGTCGATTGCCTTGTTGAATAGTTTAGCGTGTATCTGTTCCACTTGGTTTGCCACGTCAAAACTCCATGCAGCTTGCTTGTTTCCCTCTTGTTTAGCAGTGTCTATGTATCCAGGGTACATCTCCTTAAACTCGAAAGTTTCCCCCAAAACCGCAGTGTCCAAGTTCTCCAAGGTTGATTTTATCTCTCCAGTTATTCTCAGATGGTTTAGCGCGTGTACTGTTTCCGCTTCTGCCGCTGCTTTAAAGAGCTTGGCGACTTGCGTGAAACCTTCTTCTTCAGCTTTCCTAGCGAAAGCCAAGTA
>CAZXCX010000285.1:0-1525 GCA_964639375.1 uncultured Candidatus Bathyarchaeia archaeon | reverse complement strand
CATGTTAGAGAGGCTGAAAAACACATTGAACATAATCGAGTTGTGGAAGCCCTTAGCAACCTAACTCTGCATTCCAAGTTAGTTCTCCTAAGTGTGTATCGCTTGAGCAAGTCAAGCGCTACTACCGGGGAAATATACGATGTCTACACCGAACTTTGTGGTGAATTAGGCACTGGGCTTCTCACACAACGACGTCTGGGCACTCTGGTTAATGAGCTTGATGCAATGGGCATTTTAAACGCGAAGGTGGTGAGCATGGGACGTTACGGCCGTACGAAAAAGATTAGGCTGGAAATATCCTGTACACTCATAAAAGATGTCTTCGGAAGTAACGACAGATTAGCGCGCCTCATGCATTATGAACCCAAATTACCTGCCTCTTCTAGACGAAGGAGAGCACTGTAGTTTCTAGTGTTTGCAGGTTCACCACTGGCACTTTTCCAGGTGTTGGAATCAACCCGAGCTTTTGCATGTACTCTGTTTGCTCTTGCCAACCGCCCGAATTCACGATTAACACCCCGCGATGGTTGCAATAGCCCACTACATGGACATGGCCAGCATGAAAAATATCTGGAACTCGCTCTATCACAAGGAAATCTCGGTTTTCCGGCGACAACATCGTTTTGCCGCCGTACAAGGGCGCTAAATGGCGACTTTGCAGAAGCAATTTCATAGCTTTCTCAGGGTGCTCATGGTCTAAGCCGGGCACTGTAGCTATTATATCGTCCAAACTGCGACCATGATACATCAAAACTTCCACATTGTGAAGGCTAACCAAACAGGGGTCGCCAAGGGAATGTACTCTTCTAGACTCTTGAAGAGTTTTCAGAAAATCATCCGATATGGCTGGTTGAGGTAACGCTTTCCTCGGGGCGTCGTGGTTTCCAGGCGAAACTATGACTTCAACGTAGTCTGGTATTTGTTCAATCAGTTTTACGGCAAGCCTATACTGTTTGTGGACATCTTTTATTGCCAGTTCCTTCACTTGATTGGGGTAAATTCCAATACCATCAACTAAATCGCCTGCAACTAACACGTATTTTACGTGGCCAGCTATTTCCTTCATTCTGCCGTTTCCATACTTGCCGTTAAGCCATAAAATGAAACGATTAAAGGCTTCTCTATTAAACTTTGTACTGCCCACATGCATGTCTGAGGTGAGCACCGCGTAAATGGGTTCTGGAGCTCTATGCTGAGGTTTCTGGCCCACTTCTGGCAAAATTATGTCTTCAGCTAGGAAAAGATTACTTCTTGTTTTTACCACGGCTATGCATGCGACTTGGTCAGGAAGAAGCAACTGGGCTTTGCTGTGCAGTTCTTCTGGCGCGTTACGGGTCACTAGAATAGTGGCACGCGCTTGTGGGTCTTCAACTGTCAAAATCATATTCTGTTTTGATTCTCGCTTTTCAGTCACCATGCAGATTATCTTTAGTTTTGTTTTGGCTGGCGATTTTAACGCTTCTAATATCGGAGTTGCGGCTTTAACATCGATCCTTTGTCTTAGCAAGCGTTCAATTCGTTTAAA
>CAZXCX010000284.1:0-1526 GCA_964639375.1 uncultured Candidatus Bathyarchaeia archaeon | reverse complement strand
TGGGGTCGGTTGCGTCTACAATGACGAAGCCTTTGACGTAGTTTTCAGCTATGACATTGGTTGAGCCGATAGCTGCTACCCAGACTAGATTTCCGTCGGGCGATTTGGTTACATGGCAGTCTAAGACTTGTGTGTTGCTTCCGAACTCAGACATGTGCCGCCTCGCGATTGATGTAGCAAGTTCTCGTGTGACGAGGCGAACCATGCCGTCGGGTATTGTGCTGTTGAACGGCAAGCCCGAGGCTGTTTGGATGAAACTGTTGAAGTAGGAGGCGTTAGTTACACGCTGAACTTGACCATACGCGATCAGTGCACCAGTAGAGAGCAAGAATATGCCTATTAGTAGAAGGACGACCATCTTTCGGTGGAGTTTGAAGGAAAGTTTTACTGGGATACGAGTGCCCACAGATGTGTACTGCGGAGGCTCATCCACCCTTCTTGGCCTTAAGGAGACGGACCACTCGATAATTGCCACGAACAGCCTTGTGAGAATGAGCAGGTAAACAAAGAGGCTTAACGGCGTTTGCAAAGATTGGATAACAAAGAAAATCAACAGCCCTGACATTAATGAGGCGAAACGCCAGCCAGATGTTAACTTGAATTTTCTGGGCGGCATCGGAATATACCACAAAAAAGCCCATATGAATAGGAACACGAATAGATTCAAACTCTCCCCCCAAAACAGAATATTCTATTTCAAGTATTTAAGAAAAGTGAATAGAATTTCACAAGTGCACAGGTATACGGTTGGTTATCCGTTGGTGGTGTTGTATTGGATGATTGAGAATACTTCGTATTTGTCTCCGATGATCTTTCTTCCGTCAAGGTAGCCGAGTTCTATCAGGAAGCCTATGCCAACGATTTTGCCGCCAAGCTTTTCAACCAATTCAATGTTTGCTTTAATGGTGCCGCCTGTCGCCAGCAAATCGTCAATTAACAAAACCTTTTGCCCCTGCTCAATGGCGTCTTCGTGAATTTCAATCGTGTCACACTCATACTCCTTATTGTAAGTCAAGTTCACACATTTGAAGGGCAGTTTCCCCTTCTTCCTTACTGGAACAAACCCAACGCCGAGCTTATAGGCTAACGCGGCGCCTACGATGAAGCCTCTAGCCTCATTTGAAACTATAACGTCGATGGCTTTACCCCTGTAATGATTGGCCAGCAACCTGATGCATTCTCTGAAGCAGCGCTTGTCTTTCAGAAGCGGCGTAATATCCCAGAAAACCACGCCCTTAAACTCAGGTATTCTTCTCACTTTCGATTTGAGATTTAACTTGCAATTTTCAACTTTTTTCATTTTCAATTTCTCCCTCAAAGGAACGCGCTCTTCAACGCGTTTTTGCATTCGCAACCGCGTTCTTTCGGCAAACGTGCAACTGCTTCCAAGATTATACGCTTCACTTTTTCAACATTAGCCTTCATTGTCGTTACAACCTCATCCGCGCTGACAGCATGGTCCTTCCACACGTCATAATCCGTAACGGTTGCTATCGAAGCGTAGCACAATTCAGCTTCGCGTGCTA
>CAZXCX010000283.1:0-1545 GCA_964639375.1 uncultured Candidatus Bathyarchaeia archaeon | reverse complement strand
GCGTCAAAGTCGCCGCGTTTCGATTTTAAAAGCAAAGCTACAGCTGCATTTGCACCTTGCTCATCTAAAATAGGCTTAAGTATTTTTGGTAGTTTTGCGATGGCTTCGGTGCTTACCAATTTAATTCCTCTTCATACTGAAAGGCGACGCTTCTATTTGAATTACTATTTGCATAATAAAATATTTGCAATATACGTTATTTTTTTAATTGGCTATGTTGAAGTTATTAGTACGTGCCTAGTTAAGTTTCTGTTTTTTGCAGTTTTCTGATTATCTCTCGGGTTTCTTTCTTGGAAGGAAATTTAATGGCGCCGGCAGGGCATTGTTCTTCGCAGCCTGTGCAGAAAACTACGCAATTATTAGGATTTTTTACGACAAGTCTCTTTTTTCCTTGGTTCTCTTCAAATTCGTACGCGCCGAGCGTGCAATACTCTACGCATTTTCCGCAGCTTACGCACTTCTCGTAGTCTATTGTTGGATACCAGGGTATTTTGCTTCGAGGAACACCGTGATGTGTTTCTTGATGCATTTTCTGTCTCCGCTTTTTGATGTTTCAGTTCATTTGTATAGATAGCAATATTTAAATATTTATATATATCACTCTTGATTTATGCCTTCGAAACCGAGCAATCTGACGCGCTTCAGAGCCAAAATCTTCAACGCGCTTTCAGACCCAATTAGACTTGAGATACTAGAGTTTTTGCGAGACGGAGAGAAATGCGTGTGTGAAATCACGCCTCACTTGAAGCTGATTCAGCCCGTTGTCTCGCGCCATCTGAAAATACTCAAAACCGCCGGGTTAGTCAAAAGAAGAAAAAAAG
Organism: uncultured Candidatus Bathyarchaeia archaeon; assembly: GCA_964639375.1. Lineage (GTDB taxonomy): Archaea > Thermoproteota > Bathyarchaeia > Bathyarchaeales > Bathycorpusculaceae. Next base: position 724 of record CAZXCX010000283.1, on the reverse strand, counting down.
GCACATGGCATATGTATTCAATAACTGAGCCGGGAGTTTGCGATCTGATTGACAGTCTGACTCCGGAATTGATAGACTCGCTGAAACAAAGAATAATTGAGCAGCTAGCGTAGAAAGGAGAAGACCGCTTGGGTATTTTTTGGGTTGGAAATACGAAACAGTTATCGACACCACGCTTATAGGCAGTAGCAGCCACTTCGAAGTCGCCATTGCAGTAGCCACAACGCTTTACGGCATAGGCTCAGGCGCTGCGCTGGCAACGGTGATCGGCCCCCTCATGGAAGTGCCGCTGATGCTTTCGCTTGTCAAACTTGGATTGCGAACTAGAAAGCACTTTCCCAGAAAAAAGCCACCACACTAAGTAATCGGCGTTCTCAGCATGTCCAGTATGAGAACAAAGGCAGTAGCCATTCTGGTTCTAGAGAACGCAAAGTTATCGTGACAGGGGTTCATTTTTCTGGGCTCTGTCCTTTCGTGGCGCCTTTCATTGTTTTTGCCATTCGCGGGATAATCTTTGAGCTATTTTTAGGCTCCAGCAATTCTTTAACAAGCTTGAATTGCCTTTGGTATATGTGGCAGTTCTTTGAGTGAAAAATAAGCTTGCCAGTTTCCAAAGAAAGATTTCCTCTTGTGTTTATCTCGGACACTAGGGCTTCGTTGAAAATCTGTAGTCCCGCTATGTTGGCTGGCAAGCCCGCGTACGCGTCCCAAGACCTGAAATAGC
>CAZXCX010000282.1:0-1553 GCA_964639375.1 uncultured Candidatus Bathyarchaeia archaeon | reverse complement strand
AAGTCCTATTTGGCTATCTCGGCGTTTGCGGTCATAGCACTTATTTTCGTGATCTTTATTTTGACGTGGTCTCTAGGCTTTGCGTTAGCAACAAGTACCACGAAACCCTGGATTCTAGCTATTCCTTCGCCCTGCGGGCTGGTTTCGGTTATTTCAACTTCGTATTCCTTTCCTATCTCAACCGGGCAACGCTTGAAGCCCTTGCCATGACCACGTCTTCCCTCATAACTGCCACCTTGCCTTCTCGAATAACTCATGTGTCCTATTCCTCTTTCTACATTTGTGATGATAATGCTCGCTTTTAGGGTTAAGTGTTCCGCATTCTATGCTAATTCTCTTGTGGGCTTTAGTGCGAGCTGTAAATTTAATATCGGCTTATGCTCATTCGTAACCCGAGGGACGTGCTGTTATGTTTTTTTTGTTCTCCATTCCCGAGCAAGTTTCTGTGCTTCTTCCAGTTTCGTCATCACGGCATCAATTTTTCCCTGTATTATGTCCCATTCAATATCTTTTAAACAGTCGATTATCCTCTGCTTTATTTTTTCTTCAGATTGTGTCACGCTTTTCGACAAGTTGTTTCCTCAAAGGAGATTAGTTCAGTGACTTACTGATAAACATTTGAATTGGAAAGCGCAGCTTTTACTCTCTCCCCTTGATTAAGCGTGCGCAGTTCTATTAATTGCATCAGGGTAGACCCATCAATTGAAGGAAACCCTGAACAGTCAGGCAAATCCTCTGCTTTCGTCCAATCTTTTCCAAATATCTTTGAACCATTTCCCGATGTTGAAAGTATTTTCGACAATTATTACAAAGAATCATGATGTTGTCCACTGCATTTATGGGCATTTCCATCTTTATTGTGAACCATACCTTCGCAAAATTCACACTTGGCTTCAAATTCATGAGCACCTATTCTGAGAGCTAGATTGAATCGTTCCTTCAGGTATTTATGCTTCATCTTGGGTGTTAGCAACATTTCCTAATTCTTGCCACTAATGTAGAATACATGTTGATTTTGAAGGCATTAATCTATTCAGAAAGCCCAAATAGTCTTTTGACATATTATTGGTTGAGGTTAGTGTTTCGAAAGCATATGAGTGTGTCCAAGTTAATCATCACGGAGACATCAGAAAAATAGTTGAAGAATGGCAAAAGAAAGGCTGGAGCCTCCACACCTATCAAGCCGCTGGCTACGGAACCATAGTTAGCCACTACTTGTTGTTTGAGAAAGAATCTTCAGAAGCGAAAGAAACCCAATTTGCCGAATCATCTGTCCGAATATAGCTGGATGATTAAAAACAAAACCATAATAACCCTCTTTTCTTTTTTTGTGAATGCCCTTTTTCGTGTCTGGCCTTTCTCAAAGAAAAAAATAGGCACTTTGTTTTTCACATTCGACTTTCAAGTTTACAGTCGTTTTTCGCGTGCGCACTGTTCAAGCTGTTTGTTACTTATCATATTTCTACAGTTCGAGAGAGGAAAGCGAGCGATGTTGAACAGAGGCTTCGGATTAAGGGTATTTGCTTAGAAATTGTAATAATAGATAGCTCCAA
>CAZXCX010000281.1:0-1560 GCA_964639375.1 uncultured Candidatus Bathyarchaeia archaeon | reverse complement strand
TTTGTGCTTCCCACCGTTGACGTTAAGGTGAAACCGCTGCTCGAGAATTGAAGGCTCTGTCTGCCATTGTTCAGTGTTCTGGATCCGAGGTTGTCACTGAAGTAAGTGTTGGTATACGCTAATGGTGTTTGAATGGCTTCGTCGCTTCCGTTCCACCATATCGTGAATTTTGTTACATTGCGGTTCATTAGAAAAACAATCATTTGCCTGTTACTGAATACCGTGGTGTCACTGGACATACCAAGTGGGATTCTGTATTCCGATGCCCAATCTTCAACCTGAAACGGAACTTCTTGGTTGACACCGTTTATTGTTTGATTGACATGGATGGCTTTTACAGAAATCGGCGGAATCGGTTTCATAGCATTTGTCAAATTCAGGTTTTGCCCAAGCCACCTAATCGTTCCATTCTGCAACAGTTCTACGACGATGTTTTCATCTGGAATTGTATAGTTTACATTCCAACCAACTGTGGAAGAGTAGCGGCTGAATGATGAGGCTGTAACGATGATTCCTCTGGAGTCTTCCACTTGAAGCATATAAGAGTCTCCAGACACACCTAAAGGTAAGTCGATTGAATAGGTGCCGTTCGGGTATGATATTAGATTTGTTGGTTCAACTAATTCCCAAGCGGAGTTCGCATAGGCGTAATTGTACAACTTTAGGTTTCTTTTTCCAAGGTTGACAAGAGGCTCATTTTCGTCTTTCAGAATTGTTAGGCTCGCCTGAGAAGTGGAGTTGGATTTCGAGATGATTACATCTAATCTGGATGAGGCCGAGTAACTTATGCCGTAAATACCCAAACCTGTCAAATCATATTTGACGGTTACGTTCCCTTGGCTATAGCTCGCGTTAGAAAACCAGTTCGCACTCAACTCTAGATAAGTTACGTTAAATGCTACGCCCCACTCGGGCCTTATGTCGCCTATGTTGCTTAAACCGCTGCTCAGATAGTTTGCGGCAAGATTCTGAGCGTAAGACGTGTTACCCGTTACTTTCAAAACTGATCCATAGTATCCTACGGTGAAGCCTAAAATCTGTTTCAGCGCCAGGTTGATTTCATCTATTGCACTCAGAACTTGAGGTTGCTCTTGAAGTGGGCTGTAGCGTATTGCCGAGTAGGTTGTCATTACTGCAGCTATAAGAACCACCGCGACAAGCAAAGCGGCGATAATTGAAAACTGCCCCCTATTATTCACTTTTACACGCCTCCCACTAACCCAAGCTGCAGAACAACAATTCTAGAAGTGCCATTAGCAGTATACTCAGAACGATAGAGCCTAGGCCTGTAATCAGCTAAGAGGCCTAAGGCGGTGAGTCTAATGTCAGGCGTTCGAGTCAAACCGATGGCGTAAAATCCGCCTTGGTGTTGAGTCGTGCCGCCTATTGTTACTTTGTGTCTGTATACAGCGGCTGGAATCGAACCTCCAACGGGGTCAAAAACGTAAGTTGTTACATCTAGGTGATAATCAGTAGTAATTGATGCTTGTAGTGCTCTTGTGGAAGTTTGGTATGGCGACGGATAAATGCCGTAATAGTTGCTACTGTCTATGGCTTGGC
>CAZXCX010000280.1:0-1565 GCA_964639375.1 uncultured Candidatus Bathyarchaeia archaeon | reverse complement strand
CTACCATTTGGTTCAAGAGGGAAGAGTTGACACCGTCAAGTTCTGCAATTCTTTTAGTTTGGATAAGGGTCTTAAAGTCAGGAATTGTAGAGAGCGCTGCATCATAGTTGCCCTCATGTGTGAATATTAGACCGAAGTGAGGGACAATAAAAGATGTCGGCGAAGACCAATTAACAGTACTTAACGTCATGTTTAGTTGGTCTGCCAAGGTGGGTTCTGCCGCTTTAACGGGAACAACGCCTAAGCCGAATAAGAATACAATCACCAAAACAAGACTTGAAGCTTTCCACGCTTTCATAGCCTTAACCTTCCATTTTAGGTCTCAATGCCGCCGTGCTCCCAAATGGCAGTAACCATTCTGCTTATTATACCTCGGCGTCGACACTATGCTAAACATTACAGCCACAATGTTTCTTAAATTTTGCTTTATTAAAACGAACGCTTAAAGCCCTCCATGAAATAACAAATAGGCGCCTCAGAGGCTCGAGGTCAAAGTCAACGAAGTCATGAAGGAACTCGCGAAAGACAGCACATTAAAGGAGAACATGAAGGCGGTCGCCAGCTTCGTCGCGAAAGTGTTAAAAGCTTTAAGCAAGTTGCCCAACGAAAGAAAAGTGCGCATTGCAAAGATTGAATTGGCCAACGAGAAGGAGATAATTGAGGATGCACTAGGCTTTTTGAAGTGATAAATGCCTAAAGAGTCTTGAAAAGCTTTTATTCACGGTTCAGTTATTCTACGGTTGATGTCTAGCAAGGAATTTTTTGTAGACCGTTATGAGCAAATAGGCTGGAAATTCGAAGACGCTAAACCCAGACAGGCCATCAGACTAAACGTTACAAACGCCAAGGGCAAAAATCTCGAAAAAAGACTGCAAGCCGCAGGCGTTCAGGTTGAGAAAGTTCCTTTTCTCAAAACGGGCTATTGGATTCGCAGCTCCAAAGTTTCCGTAGGCGCCACTGCCGAATACCTATTGGGGTTATACTCGATTCAGGAGGCTGCAGCCCAAATCCCAGCCACGCTTTTCACCGACTTGAAAGGCAAGACTATACTCGATGCTTGCGCTGCCCCAGGTGGGAAAACCGTGCAGTTGGCCGATTTGATGAGTAACACTGGCGCGTTAGTGGCTTTAGATGTTAAAAAACGGCGACTGGCTGCTTTGTCAAATCACCTGGAACGTTGCCACGTTAGCAATGCGATAGTTTATCATCTTGACGCAAGGCAGGCTTCTCGGCTAAACTTGAAGTTCGACAGGATTCTCTTGGATGTTCCTTGTTCTGGAAATTTCGTGGCAGATAGATACTGGTTTAAGCGAAGAACCATAGCGGATGTGAAACGAAACGCAAGATTACAGAGAGACATTTTAGCGGAAGCTGTGGCATGCCTAAGCAGTGATGGGGAAATTGTTTACTCAACCTGTTCTCTGGAGCCTGAAGAAAACGAAGTTAATATGGATTGGGCGATAAAGCATCTGAACCTCCAAATTGAAGAGGTGAACTGTTACGGCCAAAGAGGATTAACTGAGGTTTTTGGAAGCCAATTGGATGGTTCAGTGGCGCGTTGCAGG
>CAZXCX010000279.1:0-1566 GCA_964639375.1 uncultured Candidatus Bathyarchaeia archaeon | reverse complement strand
GCGTTTGTTGTTTAGAGATTGGAGGGTTGAGAAGCGCAGGCTCATTGCCCTGCGGAGGTGATGTTGGTGGGTCAGGGGATTCCGAAAAAGGCTGTAAAGTCGCTTATTGAGCATTGTAACAGGTTCGGGGAGAAGACTGGGCGTTCAGGAGCAGAGGTTTTCAAGCATTATTTGGAGTGGATGAAGAAGCATGCTGACTATTTTTTCGCCTCACATTGGCCTCCAAAGTATGTTCCGACGGGGACATGGTTGACGAAGGAGGAATGCAAGTTCATACTATACAGTAAAAACTATGAAGAAGAGGTTGAGCGGTTCACGGTTGTGCTTTTGAAAAGGAATTTGAGTTTAGAAGGTTTAAAGGCAGAGTATTTTGAGCAGGAATTTGGCTTCTACGGGAGAATGTTCTGTGGTCACTGTTCGGTGCCTACGGCGATGTATCTAAGAGAGTACATTGCGAAGCTGGAGGAGTCAAATGCGTGTATAGAAAAGCAGAGAAAGCTGGAACCTAACGACGCATATTGGATGAAACTTTATGATAATAGCTTTTCAGCTGAGGCAATTAGGTCGGGCAAAATGGCGCGTGTTCAGCTGGGATTTATTGAGGTTGATGGAGCGGCGGAAGGAAAAGTCTGTGATGTACACAACAAGTATCTTTGCCCTTACGGCGCAAAATCGTGGGAGCTTGTCAAACTTGGAAACATGGTGAGATATCTATGGCGGCTGGTGGAGTTTTATGACAGACACTGGAATGGCCCGCAATGTTACACGCCATCCCCTAGCGAAGCCAAATGGTACCATATAGGTGAGCCAAGCCTTCTTGATGTAACGAGCCGAGATGACATTCTGAAAGCTCTGGAAGACGGAAGAATGGACAAAATTGTAGAGGAGTTCAGAAGATACAATGAAACAGTCGAACACCATTAAGACTTTAGGCTTTTCTGGAAAAACTTTTATCAAGAGTACCGTTTAGCGTAGAAGCTTATACCTCTGGAAGTTCCCAGCCTTCTTTCCGTTTTTTCGCAATGAACTCTTGCACATCAAGCTGCTTTAATGCATAATCGACATGTTTACATTTGCCCTTTTCACAAAGTGCGCACCATATTCCCTTTGGTTTAATGTAAACATCAGCTACCCTATGTAGTTGCCTATCCCATATTTTAAGGCCGTTTTCGTCATGGTTGATTAATTCAAAACGTGGCATTGGGTAATACCCCTGTTCCTTGAGAAATTCCCTCACAGCTTCTGTAACTATGTCAGTCATGTGAAGAAACCCCATTTTCTTCGCTTCTTCCGTTTGCAGAAAATCTTCAATAGCGCATAGCATTTTTCGTGGTAACCGTACAGTTGCATGTTTAGAAACGGTTTTTTCGGGGTATTTTTTCGCCATTTTTACGTCATGTTACATATTTGTGACAATTTCTTTATAAAGATTCGTTTCATTTTTGTAACATCATTATCACAAATCTTATATCCGTGAGCGGGACCTCTTGTTTGGCGTGATAATGTTGTCACAAAGCGAAGAGGAAGACATCAAAGCCGTTATTGGCAAGCTTAAAGGTGAAGACA
>CAZXCX010000278.1:0-1568 GCA_964639375.1 uncultured Candidatus Bathyarchaeia archaeon | reverse complement strand
GCTCGGCGACTGCGCTGTTACAGGGAACGTTACCGCCTTAAGAAACGCTTGGAGCGACAGTGACCAAGCCGTTCTCGAAAAAGCATATGTTGAAACCTCTGACGAAAAAGCGCTAATTCCAATGGCTGTTCCTAAACTGTTAAAGAAAGTACATTCACTCCACGAAGTAGTCAAAGTAGACTATTTCATTCCCGGTTGCCCACCATCTGCGGCTCTAATAAACTATGTGCTAACAGAGTTATTGGCTGGAAGAACGCCCAACATGGAGGGTAGATCCAAGTATGGTTGAGGAAGGCAAAATGAACAAGGAGATTGTAATAAGCCCGATTACAAGAATAGAGGGACACGCCAAAGTAACAATCTACCTAGGGAAGGATGACTCTGTCAAGGAAGCTCGATTCCACGTCACTGACTTCAGAGGATTCGAAAAGTTCTGCGAGGGACGCCCATTTTACGAAATGCCAAGCATAACTTCAAGGTCATGCGGCATTTGCCCCGTAAGTCATCTGATAGCTTCAGCGAAGGCATGCGACGAGATAGTTGGAGTGAACCCACCGAAAACCGCCATCCTGCTACGACGCCTAATACACATGGGACAAATAATTCAGTCGCACGCCCTGAACTTCTTCCATCTTTCTTCTCCAGATCTGCTTTTGGGAATGGACGCAGACCCAGCTGAGAGAAACATTTTCGGATTAATAGAGAAGCAGCCTGACTTGGCGATGCAGGGCATCAAGCTGCGGAAGTTTGGGCAAGAACTAATAGAGAAAGTAGCAGGAAAAAGAATCCATTCCAGCGACTGGATTCTGCCTGGGGGAGTACAATGGCCTCTTCCAAAGAAAAAAGCAGACTATCTTCTGTCTACTCTGCCAGAAGCGCTCGACATTACACTTAAAACGATTTCAATGTTCAAAGACCGCCTGCAAGGGTTAGATGAGGAAGTGCAAAACTTCGGCAACTTTCCCACGTACTACATGGGGTTGGTTACGGCGACTGGAGGGCTAGAAATGTATGACGGCAACATACGCGTTGTTGACCAGGACGGCAAAATCGTAGCCGACCAGCTTGACCCTGAAAAGTATCATGAATACATAGGGGAGGCTGTTGAACCGTGGTCCTACATGAAGTTCCCATACTACAAGCCCTTGGGTTATCCTGATGGCGCCTACAGAGTAGGCCCGTTGGCTAGGCTGAACGTAGCTTCGCACTGTGGCACACCGCTTGCCGATAAAGAACTCAAAGAATTCAAGAAACTCGGGAAAAACGGAGTTGTTCAAAGCACGTTCCTTTACCATTACGCACGTTTGATAGAGGTGCTGTGCTGCATCGAAACCGCGAAAAACCTTCTTGAGGATCCTGAAATTCTCTCGGAACGTGTCACTTCCAAAGCTTTCGTCAACAATTACGAGGGAATCGGTGTGGCTGAGGCGCCGAGAGGAACGTTGATGCACCACTACAAGGTTGACCCGCAAGGAATGATAAGGTGGGTTAACATGATTATCGCCACGGAACACAACAACCTTGCCTACAACAAAGCCGTGACGCAAGTCGCCAAGAAATACGTGAAG
>CAZXCX010000277.1:0-1573 GCA_964639375.1 uncultured Candidatus Bathyarchaeia archaeon | reverse complement strand
TTTCCATTTTTTCGTTGAGCTTCTCGAGGTTTTCTTTTATTTTTTCGAGTATGTGCAAGGGTTTTTTGCTCAGGATTTCTTTTGTCACAGGTTTTCCCCGAGTGTTTTTCACATATACAGTAAGACTATGGCGGGTTTATTAAGTCTTACGAAACACTGGTAATTATTCACAACAGTTACATCCACTACTTACAACAAACAGTTAGACTCTATCAACGCAAACGCCAAAATGATTGAAGCTACAACATCTTGATAGGAATGACGCCCAGAAAATTAAAAGCTTCAGCTTTTCAGATTAGACTCAAACGAGCTGAAAGGTTTTTTGGAGAAAATTGGGAAGTTTAGTAGGGGATTGGCGCTTGGTTTTTGGGTTCTTCTACGATGGGTAGCACTTGTTTCAGTTCTCTGAAGTATTTGAGTACTGTTATGCCTCTTTGGGTGATTGCATAAACCACTCGGCGTTTTCCTATGGTTCTCTCTTCCACTAGCCCTTGTTTAATTAGGAAGTCTAAATATTCCTTGAGTACGCTGCAGTTAACGTTAGCCTTATACATGACATGGGTTAATTTTAGTGGTCCTCGGTGAGCCAATACTTTTAGGATGTCTACATACATTTCGAGTTTGGAACGCCTCATACACAGACCTCTTTTTTGCATTATTCGTTGATTTTTATATAAAGCTTTTATGTATTCATGCTAAGTATTTTTCTTCATTGCGCTACGTTGCCGCCGCTTTTTGAGTGCGCACGGTTTAACACTTTTAGTCTATTTTCGAAAGCAGTGACCATATCGTCTAGCAATATTCGTTGCAATTCTGTCGAGAGAACCTTGATTTTCTCGCCGAAAACCACGGCCATTTTTGTTTGTAGCTCTTTTCTAGCTTTAATTGTAATTTGCTGCTTCACGTACTTTCCTCCAGTGTTGATGTTCAGAAATATGCTGGAGACATTTAACTAACTTATGAAACAGGGATATAGATTCAGAATACACGTTTAGTCAATTGCCAAATTCGTAGTAGTGCGATCGATTAATATGAAAATATTAGCTTGCTATCGCAGTTGGCTATATACTGAAAGTTTGCCCACTTCCATAATTAGATATAGACTGAACGCCGTAAAATCCTCTTTTTATATTGGGGGTTTGGTGCTGCTCTTCTTTGTTAAGCCTTCACGCATCCACTTCTCAAACTCTTTCGGGGGTGGAGTGTCAAGGTAAAGCTGTTTTCGTTTGGATTCCAGAAACTTGTTTTTTTCACCAGCAAATTCAGCCGCTGTCATTACACTGTGCCCCGCATTAAGAGCCGCATTGTAAACTTGTTTGGTTCTCTGCCGCCACTGCTCGTCTCTTAAAGCGTGATGTTCCAAAATGGTCAAGGGCACCGTTTCGACGACGCTCACCAAGTTCTTGAGGCCTAACTGCAACTGAGCCTCGCCAACTCTGAAGCCGCCAAGATAAAACGGCGGTCCACCTATCATGATTACTTGCGGCTTTGCTGATTTGATTAGTTCAAGCGTGTGCATGGACATGGGACCTTGGACATCGGGCGCGAACATGAAACGTTCGCTTTCATATTC
>CAZXCX010000276.1:0-1577 GCA_964639375.1 uncultured Candidatus Bathyarchaeia archaeon | reverse complement strand
ATCTCTTCAGCGGTTACGCCGTAAGCGGGCAACTCGTCGGTGTGGAATATTCCGCCAACTCTTCCCCAGAACCGTGCCCTATCAGCCATCTCTGTTCCAAGGCGGAAATTCGGCGTAAGCTCCCGTTTCAGCAAGCCCTTAAACTTGGGAAGTTTCACTGCTTTAACCCTCTGACCGTTTTTTAACGCCTTCAGGATGACTTTGCACTTCGTTTGTTTGAAAACATCCGTAACGTCAACAAAGTCTTCAGTTATGCAGTCTGCTTTCATTTCTCTCTTTTTCAGTTCATTGCTTATGTTTACTAGGTTTAGTTGCCGTTGAACCTCATACTCCACAACTCGCGAGATAAGCTCGAGTTCCTGAACCCCTTTAATCTCCACCAAAGCGCCGTTAGGAATGGACACGTTTAGGTCCTGACGTATTGTTCCCAAACCGCGCATAACTTTGCCTGTGTCTCTTAAAATCCTTCCAATCGCAAGGGCTACTTTCTGCGCTTCCGTCGGCGAATGTATGACTGGCGCGGTTGCCACTTCTATGAGCGGTATGCCTAGCCTGTCTATACGATAATGTATCACTTTTTCTTTCTCTTCCTCGCCTGTTTTTCGCGCGGCATCCTCCTCCAAACTCGCGTGCTGAATCGGCACAACTTTTTCTCCAACTTGGATCCAGCCGTCCAGCGCGATTACGCATGTTCGCTGAAACCCGGTGGTGTTAGACCCGTCGATCACGGTTTTGCGCATAACATGAACTTCGTCAACGGGCTCCGCGTTCATCATCAGCGCTGCGGTCAATACGGTTTCCACGGCTTCCATGTTAAGAGGGTGCGGTGGCTCCTCGTCCATCTCCACAAGGCAGGAAGTCGCCCTGTTCGCTTCATAGAGAATTTTAATGCCCTTCTGAAACTCAAAAAAAGCAGCAGGATCCACTTGACCCAACTCACTCTGGGTAGGTCTGAGCCTGCGCAAAAACGTTATTTCGGGCGCCTCCTTGAAGAGCTCTGGCTTGCAACTGCAGAACAGCTTCGCCTGAGTGTTGAGCTGCTGGTGGATTTCTAAACCAACCTTTAACCCGACTTTGGCATAGTCAACTTCCAATGGCGGTTTCTCCTTCTTCAACGCCTATTTCGTCTGGTAGAGTTCGCGGCGAAAACTCTCCAGCGATGTTAGCCTTCAGAAGCTTTTTGGCTTCCTCTGGATCGCTGGTTTGACCGAGAACCCACATGAGCTTGACAAGGGCGGTTTCGGGAAACATGTCCTCTAGGGGAATCACGCCTAAAGTCAGCAGGTCGCGTCCTGTGTCATACACGTTCATGTTCACGCGTCCCCAAATGCACTGAGAAGCCAACGCAACCACCACGCCATGCCCAACAGCATTGCGGATGGCGTCAAAGCAATATTTGCTTACGTGACCTAAGCCGCTGCCTTCAAGAAGTATGCCCTTACAGCCTTTTTCAACGTACCAGTCGATGACTGCAGGGTCGAGTCCTGGATAAAACTTCACCAACGCAACCTCGTCGCTGAATTCGGGCTTCAGAACAAGCTTTTTTGCGGCATCGCGTTTTTGGTATTCATCGGTTA
>CAZXCX010000275.1:0-1581 GCA_964639375.1 uncultured Candidatus Bathyarchaeia archaeon | reverse complement strand
CGACTTTGGGTAGTTCCCGTTCCGGATGTGCATTTGCATATGCTATGGGTTTCTGCGCTGGAAGGTTACACGCCGCGCTTCAACGTTGTCTATTCTAATGAACCCTTGACGCGGAGACTTTTCATGGAAGCGGGATACAAAGTTAAGAGAATACGGTTCTTCGAAAGAAAACTTTATACATCAACTCTCATACGAGAAAAAATGCTCAAAGGAAAGAGCTGGACGAAGCTGGTTCCCAAGAGTGTTGCTGATTTTATAAATGAAATAGATGGGGTCAATCGGCTTCGGGATTTGGCAAGAACCGACGAGATCTAACTATGAAATGGGCGCCTTACGACTACATAGGTTACTGCTGACGCGACTTGTGCTATCTGGCTCGTCGAATAGAGCTACACGACTATTGTTTCTGAGGTTCGGCGGTAAAGATACCACGCCAGAAGATAAGTTGCGATCAAAACGATTAGTCCAAGTATGTACAAGAACGAGAACGAGTTTGAGAATAAAGCAAGAAAGTTATTTGCCAAATGAAACGCAACAGCAATCAGATAAAACGGTATAGGCTTTTTCTTGGCTATGCCATAAGCAGTTATGCCAGTGCTGGAGGCATGAAAAATTACGCCGGGCACTCTTGAAATGAAAGACGCGCCTAAGGCAAAAACGTATAGGGCAAACTCGGTCACACCAAATCCCAATCCGACTAGAATTCCCAAGTCCAAAAGGGATCTTTCAGTTTCTCCGTGACGATAAAACAATGGAAAAACTTTCGCCACCTCTTCTATAAACGGCGCAAAAATGACCAAGGAGCATACTTGCGCGAATAACAACGGCATAGCTACACACAGAGAATTCGAGAATTCAGAAAAAAACAAGGTAAAGGGCACACTCACTAGCAATCCTGAGATGAAAAAGAAGATTTTTTCCTTAATGTCTGGTCTATGAAGCGAGATTGCGGCTTTTTGCCCAGTTTCCATCCTAAAAGACCTACTGCGAATATAATCTCGTTTTCTTGCTTATCAGCGTTACCACCTGCCCATTGCTTCTCGCTCGCTTCAGAATATTTTGCTCTAAAAACGGCGAATCGTGCTGTTCTATAAGGCTAAAAGCCTGAACTTATCGGATTGCGCGGTTTCATTATCTCCCTAAGAAGCACCGTTGCGTAGGAACCCCGCAGCAGCATGAAACTTAAATCAGCTTCATGCTCTCCATGACCGTCGGCACAGGTCGAAATGCCCTGTAACTTGAAATCCTTTATCGGTGCAACAACCGCGCGCAATCCACCTTTTCTACCTATCTTGGGTATCGCGTTGACTCTGAAATTTTCTGTTTCGATGCCTTCTTCCTCGAGAATCTGGCTCTCTATTTGCCCCATAGCGCCTTGGGAAACCCTTTGTTTTAGTCCGATGAGCGGTAGCGCAACTCGCATTCTTCCAGCCTTAATCAATTTGTTAGCCTCCGCAACAGTTTCTGCATCTGCCACTTTAGCCACATTGACCATAGGCAAGCCTGAACGTTCCACGCTCACCAAGTAATCTCCAACTTCAGCCTTGTTCAAAGAAAAGCCGTTTTTGATTCTCTCACTTA
>CAZXCX010000274.1:0-1585 GCA_964639375.1 uncultured Candidatus Bathyarchaeia archaeon | reverse complement strand
GTGGGTTTAGAACCGTTCCGCGAGAACGTGCTGCAAGCCCAACGCAAGCTAACGCGTATTCTCAGCCAAGAAGAATCCGTGAGCAAACTGTTGGAGTCCGCGGAGCAGACGCTCAACTATTGGCGCGAACAATACGAGAAATACCAAGAGAAAAAGCAACTGCAAACTAAGAGGCGGTTTCTAGACCGTGAGCTTGCGTGGGCAGAAGTGGAACGCCGCGAAGGCATACTCAAAGGGCTACAGGCAGACAGGCATAAAGAACAGGAAATCCTGAACCGAATTGAAGAGGAAGCAAAAACGGCGATGGATAAACTGAAGAATCAGCAGAGCCAGCAGAAAACGCTGAAGGACGAGACGAAGACGGCTTTCAGTGAGCGCCTTAGCCTTGAACGTGGAATCGCCGAAAACGAAGCCACGTTATCCATAGGCCAGCAGCTGCTTAAAGAAGCCTCAGTCTTGGAGCCTGCAATCCAAAACAGCAGTAGTTCAAGCCAATTTAAACTACTCAGAAGCGAAAACCTAAAAGAAATGCTGGAAAACTCGCGGCAAAACCTTTCCAAGATAAACGAAAAAGTAAAAGAAAACCAAACCAAAATGCAAAGCTTGGAAGAAGCAGCTGAGAAAGTAACGAATCAAGTTTTAGACAACCGCATTCAACTCGCCTTGTTGCAGTATCGCAGAGAAAATGCCATGGCTGATTTGAGAGAAATAGATGCGTCACTTAAAGACGCTAAAACCAGCTTGGACTCGGCTACTGTTAAGGCGGAACAGTCGGGCGCCCGAATCGCCGTGCTAAAAAGCGCCGCGGAAATTCTCGACGAAATCCGCCTCACCGACGGCCACTTAGCCGCGCTCTCAGACGTTTCAGAAGACATAGAACGCATGTACGAGTCTTATTCCAAGCTTTATTTAGAACTGAAGGAAAAGGCTCAGGTAGTTGCCGAAAACCGCGAAAAAACCCTTGAAGAAGTCAAAACTAGAATGCAAGTCTGGCGAACCGTGATGCAGAGCCTGTTGGACCGAGTGAACTTGGAGTACCAGAAGATTATGGGTCAAACGTTGGCAACGGGCGAGGTGCGACTTGCCAATGGGCATGACATAGAAACGGCTGGGCTAGAGATTCTTGTAGGCTTTAAGGGCGGAAAACCCTTAGCGTTAGACGCTTACACTCAAAGCGGTGGAGAAAGAACCACGGCGACCATGAGTTTCCTTCTTGCGCTGCAGCAACATGTTCGCTCTCCGTTTCGCGCTGTGGACGAGTATGACATTCACATGGACCCTAAAAACCGAGAAACGATTGCGAGGATGATTGTTTCGCTGATAAAGGACGCAACAGCCCAGTACATTGTAATCACCCCAAGCCAAATCACTTTCGCCCAAAAGGACGCGAACATAATCACGGTGCAAAACGTTGAAGGAAAATCCATAGTTCGAGAGGTTGCGTAGTGCAGTCCAAAAAAGCGCAGAAAAAACTCGGCAGAGAAAAACTGCAACGCATTATAGAAATGTGCATGGCTATAGAGAACTATACAGTGGACCCGTTTCTGCTGGATGTTGACAACATAATCAGGGTGGTTAAAGAGTA
>CAZXCX010000273.1:0-1634 GCA_964639375.1 uncultured Candidatus Bathyarchaeia archaeon | reverse complement strand
GAGACCAGCTCTTAAACAAACAGCACCCGTTAATACCGTTCTCAACACGAAGCTAGTACTCGCGTTCTGTTTTGAATACCTATAGATGCAAAGCCCGCTTCAACACAACATTACATATCTAATGATTTACAGAAGGAAGAAAACATAAAAAGAGTGTTATGCAGAAGATTTTTTTATCGGTTAACTGCTATATCTTTTTGTTGATTAATTATGAAGGCTTACATGTGCTTAACTTGCAAGGTGGGTGCTTACAACAAAGTTCTGCAAGAGCTTATGAAATTGAATATCCCAAGAGGAGACATATTCCTGCTTTTCGGTCCCGTTGACGTACTTATCCAGTTTAGGGGCCTCAAAGATGTGGATGAATTTTCAGAAAAATGGTTCACTCCCATACGAATGATTTCCTCCAAAGAAGACCTTATCACAAAAACAATGACTTTCGTAGTGGTAAACGAGGGCACCTCATACGCAGAAGAGCCCTTCGCCTTCATGCTCTTGAACGTCAAACCGCAACATTTAGAAAATGCTCAACAAGCACTTATGAAAGTACCAGAAGTGATTTCCGCGGATATCGTATTCGGACCTTATGATATAATAGCTCCACTGCGAGCAAAAGATCAGGTAGACCTTGAACGAGTAATCTCACACATTCATAGAGACGTCCCTGGAATTGAAGGAGCAGCCACGACAATAGTAGCCATGATCCGCATTTAATATTTCATTATTCTTGGTAGCAAACTCTGCCAAGTTCCTCAACCCCACCTTGGCCGAGGCTAAATTTAACCGTTGTCTGCAACCCAGTGACGGGGTTATCTTAAATTCTTTCTAACCATTCTTTAAACTGCTTTTCGCTTAGTCCTTCGCCGAGTCTTCCATCAAGTCTCCGGCAAACTTTTCCCTCATCGAAAAGTATGGCTGTAGGAACAGCCTCTAGGGAATATTTCTCCCACAATGGATTGTCATAATCGTCCACTTTCACGCGAAGGGCACAATCAAAACCGCGTTTCCCAGTGTTTTTGTCAAAAAATGCAATAAAACTTCTACAGTATGGGCACCAAGACGCGTAAAACAACGCGAGAACTCGTTTGCTCTTCTTCAGTTGGCTCTCAAGGTCACGTTTGCTGCTGACTTCTATCATGGTGAGCATTTAAAAACGACTTCGGATGTGCTCTTAAACGTGTCGTTTTCCCGAAAGAAGAAACAAAAGTTGAATATAATGCTAAAAATTTAAGTTTATAAAAAGCTTGAGAACTGTTGCCTATTTCTGGACTGGTATGTTTAGCACTTTTGCCAGGGCTTCGCATCTTTGCCTCAGTTCTGGAATTTCGTTCTTTAGGTTCTCTATCCTGTACTTCTTGGCTTCGATTTCATTTCTGATTTTCTGTCTCAAAGTTTCTTCCATATTTAGCAGTTGCGATTTCTCGGCTAATAGTGACTTCTCTTCTCCATTCAGCGCCTCTAGGGTGGATAGATAGTCCTTTTCTGTGTTTCCGCATGGCTTTTGAGTGTTCAGCTCTCCGTTGTTATGCTCTGCATCTGGTTTTTTGAACATTTCAAACACTTCGTTTGCACCTCAAACACTATCTAATATATTAATATATAATAATCTCTATTCCCAGCATCGATATATCTCA
>CAZXCX010000272.1:0-1671 GCA_964639375.1 uncultured Candidatus Bathyarchaeia archaeon | reverse complement strand
AGCTTATTCGGAATTTGGGGATAATTGCTCACATCGACCATGGAAAAACCACGTTAACCGACTCGTTGCTGGCTGGCACGGGATTGCTGTCGCCGAAAATGGTTGGCTCCGCCAGAGTCCTCGACTACCTCGAGGAAGAGCAAAAACGCGGCATCACCATTAAAACCGCCAACATATCTCTGCTGTACCCAACCGCCGACGGTTCCTTCATAATAAATTTGGTAGACACGCCTGGACACGTAGACTTCACAGGCAAAGTTACCCGAGCCTTGCGCAGCACAGACGGCGCCATCGTGGTCGTTGACGCAGTAGAGGAAATAATGGCTCAGACAGAAATAGTCATTCGGCAGGCTCTTGAAGAAAGAGTGCGTCCCGTGCTATTCATAAACAAAGTGGACCGACTAGTCGCCGAGCTGAAATTAAACGAAGAACAAATCCAGAAAAAATTCACCCGCATAATAAACAATTTCAACGATCTCCTAGAAATCTATGGAGAATCACAATTCAAGGATAAATGGAAAGTGAATCCTGCAAAGGGCAGCGTTGCGTTTGGGGCGGCTCTGCACAGGTGGGGATTCACCTTAAGTATGGCTCGGCAGAAGAACATAAAATTCAGCGCCATAATAGGCGCGTACAAAAACGCTGAATACGAAAAACTGCAGAAGATGCTTCCGCTTTGCAGTGCAATACTGGACATGGCTATTAAGCATATTCCAAACCCTCTCGAAGCCCAGAAATACCGCGTAGAAAAAATCTGGAAGGGAAACATGGGCTCAGCAGTCGGACAAGCCATGGCGAACTGCGATGACAACGGACCCGCTGTCGCGTGCATAACAAATGTTCAAGTAGACCCGAACTCAGGCTTAATTGCGACTGGGAGACTGTTCTCTGGCACTGTAAAAAACGGAGACAAAGTCTACCTCGTTAACGCCCAGACGGAAAGCGTCGTTCAACAGGTTTTCATTTACATGGGCGCTTTTAGGGAGCCTGTGAATCAAGTAGTAGCTGGCAACTTGTTTGCTTTATCTGGGCTGGAACTGGCGAAGGCAGGCGAAACCATAGTTGACGCGGAACACAAAGAAGGCATGGCTCCCTTTGAGCGCATTAAATATGTTTCAGAACCCGTGGTTACAGTGGCAATCGAGTCTAAGAACCCTAAGGACCTGCCTAGGCTTCTCGCAGCCATGGACAAGCTTGCAACGGAAGACCCAAACCTTGCCATTTCGATAAACAGGGAAACAGGGGAATACCTCCTAAGCGGAATGGGCGAGCTACACCTTGAAATCGCGGTGAAGCTCCTAAGGAGCCACCTCAGCAGCATGGAAATCACAACTTCGTCGCCGAGAGTCGTTTACAGAGAAAACGTGACAAGAAAGGGGATCATTGCCACAGCTAGAAGCCCTAACAAACAGAACAAGTTTGCAGCACAGGTGGAACCCTTAGAAGAAGACTTCATCAACTTAATTGAGCAAGAAGAGTCCAATACGAGAAGCGCAGAGAAAATACTGGCAGTTGACAAACACAAAAACGTGCTAGTGGATTGCACAGGGAAAGCCGAACAATTTCGAGAGCTTTTGGATTTTATAATTTCAGGCTTTACATTCGCTTGCAAAGCGGGTCCATTGTGCGGAGAGCCTTTAAGAGGCGTGAAAATCAATTTAATGGAAATCC
>CAZXCX010000271.1:0-1672 GCA_964639375.1 uncultured Candidatus Bathyarchaeia archaeon | reverse complement strand
AGACAGCGTTAGCTAGGTTTAGTTCGGGGTTTTTTTTGAGGTTCTCTTCGATGAGATGTGCTATTACTTCGGTGTCCGTTTTTGAGACAAATTTGTGACCGCTGTTTTCCAGTTCAAGCTTTAGCTCAGAAAAATTTTCTATGATACCGTTATGAACTACGACTATGTTCCCCGTGCAATCCGAGTGTGGATGCGCGTTAACCTTTAATGGCGCGCCATGTGTAGCCCATCTGGTATGTCCTATGCCCACGTTACCAGGCAAATCGTCAAGGTTCAAAATTCTATGCACGTCATCTATTTTTCCTTGGTCTTTTTTAACGTAGATCTTGCCGTCTTGGATTGTTGCTACACCTACCGAATCATACCCGCGGTATTCAAGCCGTTTCAGTGAAGCGTGAATCAAAGGTGCAACATTTCCTTCCTTCAGTATACAGCCGAAAATTCCACACATTTTTTTGGCCCCGTTCTTTCAATGGTTGAGTCTTTCAAGCCCTATTCAAGTCTTTCCTTTCTTAATAAGGATTTTTAGGATAAAACTTTGAGTTCTAAAAAAATTTTTTAAGAGTTTCGTTAACTGGAACTTTCGCGGAAGCCCTGTCAAACCTTGAAGGTCATGCTTTTCGATGATAACTATAACAAAATTTTTAATAATGGACTGAGATTTATGACTGGGAGAAAAACATGGAAAAGAAGTTGTTGCTCCAAGACGATGGCCACACGCAAAAAGTAAAAGAAATCAGCCTCATGCAAGACTCACAGAAACTAAAGATGATTTTAGGCAAACTAAGCTGGAAAATCCTGACAATGCTCTCCGAAAAGGAAATGTACCCTTTAGAAATCGCCAGACAACTTGGCGTCCACGAACAGAAAGTCTATTATCACATAAGGAAACTGGCGAAGGCAGGCGCCATAACAGTAGAGAAAGAAGAAAAGAAGAAAGGAGCAACAGCAAAATACTACAAAACCGTGTCCCCAGCCTTTGGCATAGAGTTCCCTCAAGGATACAAAACAATTCAGAACCTCTCCCTCCAGAGTATGGATGAGCAAATCCAAAGATTCTTCAAAGAGTTCGTTAATGGGAAAGGCATTCTGGAAGGAAAAATAGTGGTGGGCAGTCCCACACCGCATGGTCCCTTCAAAACCAGCGCCAGAGATGGTCACTACGCCGCGCATCTAACGCTTTTCCTAGGGCAATTCGCCAAGATGCCTGCAGAATTCGCCATAAAGTTAGACGTAGATGTGAAGGTTGAAAAAGAAGAAAAAAACCACCTAATTCTAGTCGGGGGTCCGGGAACAAATTTGCTCACACAAGAAATTAACGAGCACTTACCAGTCAAGTTTAACATGCAATCTTCAGACCAAGGATTCTTGCTCGGAGGTTTATCATCGAAAAAGACTTCACGCGTTTACACTGCAGACGTTGCTGGGGTAATAGCTAAAATCGTGAATCCATGGGACACAACCAAACGCATCGTAGTCCTAGCGGGGAATAAAGCCGTGGGAACGAAAGCGTGCGTTTTAGCCTTGACTAACTTTTGGAAGAAAACCCTGCAAAAATACCGTGGCGAAGACACTTTTGCAACTGTCATACAGGGTTTCGATTTGGACGGAGATGGGAAAGTAGATTCCATCGAGGTTATGGAATAGAATTGCGCGCCTCTGAAAAAAGAGA
>CAZXCX010000270.1:0-1683 GCA_964639375.1 uncultured Candidatus Bathyarchaeia archaeon | reverse complement strand
ACAACTGTTGCTTGGTGACTTGCAGGGCGTTAGCTAACTCGCGTCCTTTTTTTGGGCCTTTCTTGGCGAGGTAAACATACACCTCAGCGTCCATTCGTGAGAGCCCGAAACACTCAAGGGTTTCCAACACCCGTTCCAAACTCAATCAGTCACCCCAATCATGTTACGTTTCTATTCAAATTATCCAAAAAATGGGTAGGGCAGCGTCGTGCTGCATAATGACCTTTCTTATCGCCACGTAAGGAACTTTATTGTTCCTTCATTTTCTAACACTGTCTCAAAGAAGGGTGGATCAGGAATGAAATTCAACGAAAGATGCCGTTCGCCTTTCACCTGAATTCTCTGACCATTAACGATGCCAAATCCGTCGAAAGTGCCTGCAACCTCAAAAACGCCGTTACCAGAAACGGCTTTTTCTCTGGCGGTAACTCTTATGGTGCCCTTGAATTCAGCGCTATCTAGAGTATACGTTTCTTTTGTCGAGTAGAATCCAGTTCCGCTCCCATCATCATGGTAAATCCAAAAGAGACTATAGATGCCTTCATAGTTCTCTGGGTTCAAAGGAATTTCCGTATCGCCTATCTTGATGTAATTTGAAGCTGTCGGATTAATGTGGTATAGTGCTCCTTTGACAGTCATGAAGCGTGCGCCTTCAGGCTGAACCTGAAGGATATATTGAGTGTATGGCGGATCAAGATTATCCATGACTGAAAGAGGATACCACTTGGCATCTGCGGAGCTATAATCAGCAATGTTGTTTTCCATATGGATCAAAAAATCTAGTTTAACGTTAGCCTTTTTCTTCCTTCCACAAGCCTGCACCGTCGATAGCGTTGGAGTTAACATGATAGCTGCCAAAAATGCTATGGTCAAAATCATGACTTTCTTATTCATTTTTTCACCCCCTTTCCCAAAATTTTTAGCGAAATCATTATGGTTTGCTTGGAACTTGTTGCTTATAGGTTCTAGTCAGTCCAAAAAATTGACTAAAATATTTGAAAGTACGTGGTTCGAGAGGCTATGCTCACTGTATTTCAACGATAGGTAGTTAACTCCAGCTTTTTAGCCCATAAAATACGAAGATGAGCGCGCTTAGCGCCGCAAGCTGGAACCAGCATATTTGGAGCCTAATAGCGATTCATTGCAGAAACGATAGAGGGGAGGTCGCCTCAGAGAAGATAAGGTGCTATTGGCGCAGAAACTGCTCAAAAGCATGTTGAAAACCAGCCGAACCCGCAACGTCCAGACTATTTAAACTATATAAAAGGGGGCTATAGACTCTTCCGAGCACTAGAGTACAGAGCAAACGTTTAAGCACAAAACAGATTATTAGTTTCGCAGTTTATACTCCTTGATGTGCATTAGCGTGATAAAGAAGATCTTAACGGGCTGCAGTTGCATCGACAGCAAACTGCACGGTGGCATATCTCCCGAAAGCGTTACTCTGATTTATGGAGAACCAGAAACTGGAAAAACAACGCTGGCAATGCAGTGCGCTGTGAACTGTGCTATGCAAAACCTCAAAACCTTGTTCGTGGATTGCGACAACACGTTCTCCCCCAAAAGGCTCTCTCAAGTAGCCTCGGGAAAATTTGAGAAAATCGCCGACCGCATAATTCTGATAAGACCGAACGACTTCAGAGAGCAAACAGCCGTCATAGACCGCATTTCAGAGTACACTGC
>CAZXCX010000269.1:0-1698 GCA_964639375.1 uncultured Candidatus Bathyarchaeia archaeon | reverse complement strand
GCGTATATAAATTAGCTTTGGGTAGTCCTATTATTTCCGTTTTTTCTTGATGTAGTCTACCACTAGAAGCCATTTTAATCACTGCATCTCCTAGTTCGCAAGCGTTAGTGTGAGTGTAGCTAAATGCTACAAACTGAAGTATATGGTTGTAGAAAAAATGGCTGCGTATTCAGAAAAGAAAACGAGAAGTCGAGAAATATGATAATTGTTCCCCCACACACCTATACACTTCAATATATATAGAGTAGAAAAATGATTGAAAATTGTAGTTTTTTTATTGAATCTTCATGCTATTTCCTATTATGTAATCTTAGGAAATAGGAAAAATTTTCTTCAGGCTCTCAGAAGGAAGAGAAGCCAAGCTTCTTCTTTTAGCACCACACAAACAAAATAATAAAGCATGATGAGTAGTAGTTGGTTTATTGGGTCTCTTTCAGTTTTGTGGGCAAGTACTCGTCAACGATGTATGTTAGTCCGTAGCGGCTGAACGCCTCTTGCTCCGCCTTTCGCTTTATCTTCAGGAACTTTTTGATTTCTCTCTGCCACAAGGGGTCTCCCTTGTACCTCGGGTCCCTCTGCAACTCATAAAGTCTTTTGATGTCCACAGCGTCCAGCGGGTCAGTAGGCAACTTATAATTGACAATGTCTGTGGCCCAAACGCCGCTCCATTTCGCGTCTGGCGTGTTCAATTCCCGCAGGTGCGCCGCGTTCGCTGAGCCAGAGATTATGACCATGGCGATGTGCATGCCCCACGGGTCGCCATCAGTGAAAATGTAAACTGGAAGATTCATTTCCTTGTGCAACCTCCTGATGAAGTGCCTCGTTGCCCTCGGCGCTTGCCCAGCCGTAAGAACCAGCACGGCGTTAAATTTTTTGTGCACATTCTCTTCGATGAATCGGGTGAACAAGCCGCCTTTCTCGATGGCTATGACCTTGTCAGCCGTGGTGCTTACAAACTCAGATGAAGTCAACGCTGGACCAATCAGAACACCGTCAGGGTGAGAAGTCAAGTTTAATTTTCTGCCTTCGTAGCCTGGAACAGTGTACTCTATAGTGAGGTCGCCGAAGACCGCGGAGCGCTCCTCTGGAAAGATGTTGAAGTCTTCTCGCGAAAAGCCGAGAACAGTTTCCAAGTCAGTGATTATGTTGTTGGATTCCTGCTGGTCCTTAAACGTCATTTCGTAGGCTTGAGCGGAATAGTAAACATCCCTCAAAGTGGACGTTTTACGCTGTGAAGCAAGCTCATGCGAGAATCTTGCAGCCCAAACAAGCTGCGTGAAAGGCTTCACGTGACGGATGTTCCTTGCGCTTCTGCGAACACTTTTGTCGCCCAAAATGAACTGGCGAAGATGTGGGTCGTAGTTAATGTTCTCCGTGGAACGACTAGGCATGCTGATAGTGGGAAAAATTCCACTGTCCAGTTGATCATAAACCTTCGTTCCGAAACTCTTCAGGCTTCCTACAACTTCACTCTTTTTCTCGGCTACACTGGATTTACGCTTCTTCTCCATACTTCTGCACACTCTTTATCAGTTTTTCTACATTGGGAAGTTTTTCCTTTCCAGCGAGGGTAGAGGAAAACTGGGCAATCTTTGGCAGGTACTTGGCGAAAATACTGAGCCGTCGTCTCTCCTTGTCCACATGCTCACGCTTAGACAGGAAACGGTGGAGTTGACGGGCAACCTCGCGCAACGCGTT
>CAZXCX010000268.1:0-1706 GCA_964639375.1 uncultured Candidatus Bathyarchaeia archaeon | reverse complement strand
TGGGCAAGACTGCTGGAATATCCTGCTCCCAAGTTTCGCAGAGCAGCCATAGACATAGAAGTGTACGCGCCCATATCCACGAGAGTGCCTGACCCGCGTCAGGCCGCTTATCCAGTCATTTGCGTGTCTGTTTACAGTTCGGACGACCAGAAAAGAGTGCTACTTCTGGAACGCGAAGGCATACGTGAAGGAAGCGAACGGTTGCCTGCGGGCGTAACTCTCGAATACTTTGACACTGAAGAAAAGCTACTCAGAGCTGTCTTTGAAGTTCTATGGGATTACCCCTTCATATTGACGTTCAACGGCGATGATTTTGACCTGCGCTATCTAACTCACCGCGCGCTGAACCTCGGCATAAGAAAAAGCGAGATTCCGATAGAGGTTGGCAAGCGGGTTTGCCTGCTAAGATACGGCGTGCACATCGATTTATACAGGTTTTTCTTCAACAGGGCAATCCAGATTTACGCTTTCAACAACCGTTACCGCGACGTGTCGCTAGACGACGTGGGCAGCGGCATCATCGGAGTAGAGAAAATTAAACTGGAAAAAACCTTCGGAGAACTATCCTACACTGAACTCGCCCGATACTGCCTCAGAGACTCGGAAATCACTTTCAAACTAACTAGCTTCGAAGAAGAATTAGCCATGAAACTAATCCTCGTTTTAGCGAGAATCAGCAGCATGCCCATGGAGGACGTAAGCCGCCAAGGTGTATCACGGTGGATAAGGAACTTCATGCACCGCGAACACAGAAAAAGAAACATGCTAATCCCAAACGCTGAAGACATACTCGCCAAAAAAGGCAAAACCGCAACCACCGCCATAATAAAAGGCAAAAAATACAAAGGCGCCATAGTCGTCGAACCCACTCCAGGAGTCCACTTCAACGTGGCAGTAATGGACTTTCCAAGCCTGTACCCATCGATAATAAAAGTTTGGAACCTCGGCTACCAATCAATACTCTGCCCGCACCCAGAATGCCGTGAAAATGTAATACCAGGCACGCCCCACTGGGTCTGCACCAGAAAACGCGCTCTGGAAAGCCTCCTAATCGGTTCATTGAGAGATTTGCGCGTGCGATGGTACAAACTGAAATCTAGAGATAAAAACTTGCCCACTGATCTAAGAAGCTGGTACAACGTCACTCAAGGAGCGCTGAAAGTGATTTTAAACGCCAGCTACGGCGTGTTCGGCGCCGCCAGCTTTGACCTATACTGCCCTCCAGTAGCTGAAGCCACAGCAGCCATTGGTAGGCACTCCATAACCCAAATACTCAACAAAGCCGAAGGGTTAGGCATCCAAGTGCTCTACGGAGACACAGACAGCCTCTTTCTCAAAAATCCTTCCAAAGAACAAATTGGAGAGTTAGCCCGCTGGACCGAGCGAGAACTGAAAATGAGCATAGACGTGGAAAAAGTTTACAGATACGCGGTTTTCAGCTCCCGCAAAAAGAACTACTTAGGCGTTCTGGAAGATGGAACAGTAGACGTCAAAGGGTTAACGGGCAAGAAAAAGCACATACCGATATTCATCAAAAACGCCTTTAACAAAATGAAAGAGAGACTTGCACAGGTTAAAAACCCAGCGGAATTCGAAAAGGCAAAGAAAGACATAGCCAACATCGTCCGCGAACGTTACACGCGGCTTAAAAGAAGAGAGTGGGAAAGCCTCAGCGAACTTGCCTTCCACGTGGTCTTGGGAGAAGA
>CAZXCX010000267.1:0-1720 GCA_964639375.1 uncultured Candidatus Bathyarchaeia archaeon | reverse complement strand
CGGTGGCTTTTCGCGCGATTTTCAGGCTGATTTCGCCGAGAGACCTGCGAGGTATCGTGGTCGGCAGGCGCATGAACACGTCGATTTCGGGTTCTTCCCTTAGCCACGTGTCTTTTGCGACTGAACCTTCAACCCGCACTGCGGCTTTGACCCCTTGTTGTTCGCAGGCAAGTGCTACCTTCTGCCGTAATTCTCTAGCTAAAGCCTTTATTTTGGCTCTGTCCGCTTGGGTAGGCGTAATTCTCTTCAAGATTTCTTCGTAAATTGCATTTAGTTTCTGCATGGGCAAGACCCTATTTCGTTATTGTTGTGGGCAGAACTCTTTAAGCGTTGAGTAAACAGGTCCTCTAGGCGTTAGATCGCTCTTTTTGAGTCGGAGGCACTTTGCGTTGATGGCGCCGAATTCGTAGTTTGCGTTTTCGGTTATGAACTCGGCGAGCTGTTTCTTGTTTCTTCCCGACCGGACGCGGGCGATCGTTAAGTGGGGACTGAATCCCTTAGAGTCTGGGGTGAAGCCTAAACCGCGCAGGCGGGGTTCCAGCTGGCTGAAAACGCTTTTCAGTTGGTCTGCGCCGTCGGTTATTCCTGCCCAAACGACCCTTGCGTAGCGCAGGTCGGGGAAGACGCCTAAACCTTTGATTTGCACATTGAACGGGACAAACTGGACTTTTTTCATTTCTTCGAAGATTTTTTCAGCCATTGCTGGTGTGATGTTTCCGAGAAAGCGGACGGTGATGTGTATGTTCTGTGGTTCTACGAGTTTCAGGTCAGCGCCCGTCTGAACCAGAAGGCTCTGCGCAGTCGCGAATCTGTTCAAAACCGTGTCGCTTTCAATGTCGAAAGCTAGGAAACTTCTTATTGACTCGGGCATTCTTTATTCCTTCGAGTACTTTTTACATTTTCCCCTCATAAATGCTTTTTAATTTTAAATGCTGCTATTGTAGAATAAAAAAGGGTGTAACATGAACGCTGACAAAATCGTTGTTGGTTTAGCTGGAATGCCAGGGTCGGGCAAATCTCTCGTGGTGAAGACAGCTCAACAGGAAGGCTACGCCGTCGTTGTTATGGGTGATGTGATTAGGGAAGAGACACAAAAGCGCGGGTTGAAACCGACCCCGAAAAACATTGGAAAAGTGATGCTTGAGTTGAGGGAAAAAGGCGGAAACAGCATAATAGCCGACAAGTGCATTCCAAAAATAGAACAGCAAAAAAGCGAAAAAGTGATTGTGGACGGCTTAAGAAGCCCAAGTGAAGTTGACGCTTTCAAAACGCATTTTTCTAAATTCAGCCTTATAGCGGTGCATGCTTCGCCAGAAACACGGTTTAACCGTCTCTACCGCCGCCGTCGAAGCGATGACCCAGACGGATGGGAACTTTTCCACGAGCGGGACATGCGCGAGCTCAGTGTGGGTTTGGGAAACGCCATAGCAATGGCCGAGTACCTCATAATTAACGAGAATAACAAAGACGCTACAAAAGCCAAAGCGAAAAAAATCTTTCGGAGAATTGAACGAAAATGGAAGAGATAGCAGTTCGTGTTGAAACTGAAATCAACCTCACGGAGGATGAAGAAAAAGTGGAAAATGCTGTGGCAAACGTTTTCGACAATGTATCCCCAGAGATTAAGCCGTCTTATAAAGGAAGTGTGCTGAGTGCTGAGGTGAGAGGGCGAGAGGCACTTGTTAAATTTCGTAATTTGCTTCGTTCGGACCGCATTCGT
>CAZXCX010000266.1:0-1720 GCA_964639375.1 uncultured Candidatus Bathyarchaeia archaeon | reverse complement strand
GGCAACTAATCAACTATTTGACTCATCTTACGCCCAAGCCTGAGAGAATTTTTGTAGTTCACGGAGAAAAACAGAAAATCATGAACATGGCTGGCTTCCTCAGCCATAAAGCCGGCATCAACACTGTTGTTCCAGCAATTTTGGAAACTTTCAGGCTGCTGTAGGCAGAGGCTGTTTTGAAACTGGTCTTCTTTCTCGCCAGATTCTTATGTTTTGGGGGCAGATAACAACTCTTTCTTCGCCTAGGCGGGCAATGTCTCCGCCGATGGATTCGGCGAATTCGTATAGTTCGTTTACTGCCTGTTTCACGTCTTCGATGCTTTTGCTTGCAAGGGGAGTTATGCGGAGAATGAGGACGTTTCCGTTTTTGACTTCGTTCTTGATGGCTTCTAAGTCTGATAAGTCGCGGAGAGGCATGGCTTTTAGGTAGGTTTTGTCAAACGCCTCTTTGTCTTCTGGAGGAAGCATTTCTGTTTTTTCGTCTTCTTCTTTCTTTGATTTACGAAATAGTCCGAGTGTAGGCAAGTTTCTCCTCTCTATCCTGCTATTTAATAGCTTTTAACAGTTAAGCGT
Source organism: uncultured Candidatus Bathyarchaeia archaeon (assembly GCA_964639375.1). Taxonomy (GTDB): domain Archaea; phylum Thermoproteota; class Bathyarchaeia; order Bathyarchaeales; family Bathycorpusculaceae. Next base: position 1,147 of record CAZXCX010000266.1, on the reverse strand, counting down.
TTCTTAATTTCAAGTCTGAATTTTGATAGGTAATATGAATTTAATTAATAAGTGTCTTATGAATCCACGATAAAGATTGCAACTTAATTTTCAAGCTAGGGTTTCCGCGGGTCTCTGTGGTCACCTAACAGCTCTCTTATATACAGATGCGTAAAGTTGCAGATCAGTTTTTAACGTTTTGTTTTCCAATGACAGAAGTGAGACTTTCGGAGTAGCAGTGTTGATAATCTCTTAAAATTTGTAACAAGGGCGCAATCGAAAGAAATAAAACTGGGATACCCTACAATATCATTTGATGCACTAAAGGACTGTGGGTGGATGCGGGCTCTAGGAGTATTCTTCGTTCTGTTGAATATCATCACGTTAGTTGGTCCAGTGTTAGGTGTAGTCTTAGCGTATCAGGATAACTTGAAGGGCATGGTGATTCCTCCTCAAGTTGAAAACATGATGAGCGGCGGCAGTTTTTTCACGGGTGGAAAAATAGAGCTTCCGCAGTTTGTAAGCGCAACACCTGATTTAGCTGGCAGGACGGTTACATTGGTTTTCGAGTTCACTAATCCTTTCGATTATGATTTGATGGTTAAGTCGATTTCTGCGGATATTGAGTGTAGCTTGCATGGGTTTACGCTCGGCCACGCTTCTCTTGTTGAGCCGACCAACATTCCTGCTGGAGCAACTTCGGAATTGATTATTCGCTGTACGTGGACAGAGGAAGCTGAAGCTCACTTTCGGGCGGAGCATCCAAGCGCCACAAACATTGACGCCAAAGTTGTTGGGTTGATAATCAACGTTAACGACATTACTATCCAGTCGAATGAGGAATACCCGATAAATGTGCCCACGGCAGGACCGCTGGAGCTTCCGCAGTTTGTAAGCGCAACACCTGACGTGACAGGCCAAACCGTTACCATAGTTTTGAATTACACTAATCCTTTCGATTATGACCTGATGATTGATTCGATTTCTGCGGATATTGAGTGTAGCTTGCATGGGTTTACGCTCGGCCACGCTTCTCTTGTTGAGCCGACCAACATTCCTGCTGGAGCAGCTTCGGAAGTAGTTATCCACTGTGACTGGACGCAGGCAGCCGTAGATCATTTCCACGCGGAGCATGCGGGTGCTACACGCCTTGCCGCTAAAGTGGTGA
>CAZXCX010000265.1:0-1721 GCA_964639375.1 uncultured Candidatus Bathyarchaeia archaeon | reverse complement strand
GGGGGTCATTCGCAAACCGCAAAAACATCTCGCCAAACCGCCATTTAACCTGAAATTCATGCGTGTTGCGTTGCACCGCAGGGTCAGAAACCATTTGCACCCTCACTTTCGCAGGTTTAACGGTTAAAGCCAGAGTAGCAGCAACGTTCATTTCTCGCGGATAAAGCCGTGCCGCCTCTTCAGCACTGCCCTCATACACAAGCTTGGCTTCCTTGTTATTCATGTCAAACGCTTTGGGATTTTTCCGCGAAGTTAGAACTACTTCGTCTATTCCAGCTAAAGCCGCACTGGAAAGTGCATCCAATCCGCCAATAGCGCCAGAGGGCACATGAAGCTTGCTGCTCTGCACATTCAAGCCTAAAAGGGCTCCGCTGCTCATCACAATCAAATCTATGCCTTCAACGAGTATTCTACTTACGTATTCTCGGACAGCTTGCTGTGACGCCGCTTCCACAACAACCTTTGGCTTAAGCCTAAGCATTTCATCAAGGCTCGCCACGACCGTCACAGGAAAACGCAGGGAACTTTTGAGCTTCTCAGCTTTTTTCTCATCATGATCGTAAAGAATCAGCTCGTCGCATGCAACTAGTTTTCGCTCCACTGCTTCAGCGATGAGGGTGCCGATGGCGCCGCAGCCTATTATGCCGACTTTTATCGTTTTTTGCGTTTCTCCCATAGGTTTCACCTTCAATACTCAGCTACAAAATGAACCTCAGGATATTGAGCGATTTCTCTGCCGCTGCCCTTCTCCGCGGGAACTTCGAGACTTGCGACCTTACAGGTTCCAGTTATATCCCCTTCGCCTTCTCTGATTATCTCTGCCGTTTCCCTGTCTCCAGCGTAAACCGTCAATTTTTTAACTTGTGTGTTCAACGGCATGCGCTTCTCCGCCTTTTCTCGCCTGACTTCAGCTATCACAGCTATAATCAGGTCTCCACGCCTTTCCGCTTCCTCATCAACAAGCGCCTGCTCAAATTCAGGCCAAGGCGACAGCTGCAAGCTCCTGTAGCCCTTGTAATCAGCGTACATTGCTTGGTAAATCTCCTCTGTCAAATGAGGCGTTATCGGAGAAAGAAGCTGCAAAACTCTGTACAAAACCTCGTAAAGCGTGTGCTGCGCAGCTGCCCTTTCCGCTTCCCCGTGTATTTCTGGCCTGTAAAGCCTGTCCTTGACCGCTTCCACGTAGCAATCGCAGAGAACGTGCCACGTGAAATTGCGAATCTCTTCCGCAGCGATGTTGAATTGGCACTTCTCCATGGCTTCAGTCACTTTTTGTGTTAGCTTTTCCGCCTTGCTTAAAACCCACTTGTCCAAAGGTTGAAGCGCAAACTCAGCCGTTTCGCTGGGCGCGTAATCCTTCAAGAGTTTATTCGCGAAGGCTGAAACATTCCACAACTTAACGAGAAAGCGCCTGCCGTACTCCACGTCGGGCCACCTGAAGGGAATATCGGAGCCTGTAGCGCCGCCTGCCGCCGCCCACTGGCGCGTGGCATCTGAGCCGTACTTGTTCAAAACTTCAGGCGAAGCAACATAGTTCTTAAGCGACTTGCTCATTTTTCTGCCGTCTGATCCCAGAACCATGCCATTGATGAGGCAGCTTTTGTAAGGCTTCTCGTTAAACAACGCCAAGTGCCTAACCATAAGGTAATACGCCCAAGTCCTGATTATGTCTATGCCTGACGGATGCACGTCAGCGGGGAAAAATCTTTTCCAGTCTTCAC
>CAZXCX010000264.1:0-1721 GCA_964639375.1 uncultured Candidatus Bathyarchaeia archaeon | reverse complement strand
GAACGTTTAATGTTCCTCGAGCGTTAGTTTCAAAATCTTCTATGGGATTTTCCATCGAGTATGGAACGACGACTTGAGCGGCTAGATGGAAAATCAGATCAGCCTTTTCTTGAGAGCGGAGCTTTTTGAGGTCTAAGATGTCGCCTTTTACGAAGTGCACTTTTGGGAGATGTTTTACGTTTTCCACTTTTCCGCTTGACAAATTGTCATATATTGTTAAGTTACGAGTGAAATCTGACAGTTTTTTGCACAAGTGAAAGCCTATGAAGCCTGCGCCGCCTGTAACTAATATTCTCGTTCCTTTAAGTTGATCCATGAAATTCACGACAAAGTCTATATTCTTATTTGGTTCAGTGTAGGGTATATGTCGAAGATGAAAGCTATAAAAACTTTTAGGGATTTGCTGGCTTTCCTCACTATAATTCCTTTGGGCAAGACCGACGATTTTGTTGTGACTTCTGCTGAGGCTATATTTCTATTCCCTCTAATAGGAGGGTTCATAGGACTATTGGGGGCTGCATACTTCCTAGGTTGCGGTTTCTTAATGTCATATCTTCTCGCGTTCATCAATTCAATTATTCAAATCCCTGCAGAATTCTTGTTAAAACTTGCCCCTGCTATGATGACACTGGCGTTTCTCCTCGTCTTGACTGGACTGCAACATTTTGATGGACTCGTGGACTTGGGCAACGCCGTAGGTCTCGGCAACGTAAAAGAAAGAAGAGCAGCGGCTCACGCGTGGACTGTAACTCATAAAGGAGCGTTTCTAGCAATTTTTGTGGAGTTCTTGGCATTTTTCGGGCTATTTTTCCTAAATGCGGATTTTGCCTTTGGAGCGATAATCGCGTCTGAAGTTGCTGCCAAGTTGGCGATGGTCACGATTGCGTGGCTTGGGAAGCCGACACATACTGGATTAGGATCAATCTTCCTTGAAGCCGCAAAAAGAAAGCGCAACATAGCAGCCTATTTCCTTGCTGTTCTGATTGTTTATCCGCTTTTGGGTTTAATGGGCGTTTGGATAATTTTGATCAGTGTTCTCTTGGGAGTTGTCATGGAAAGAGTAGCGAAAAGCGTTTTCGGAGGAGTATCAGGCGACATGATAGGCGCGACAAATGAGATTGTTAGAGCCGTAACTTTAGTGTTTATGGCAGGTGTGTGGATGCTATGAGAGTTCCTGCGTTGATAATGGCTGGCGGCAAAGGTAAAAGAATGGGATTGCCAGTTGAGAAGCCGCTTCTGCCTTTTCTTGGTAAGCCTCTGCTTGACTGGGTTGTGGAAGCGGTTGCTTCGGCTGAGAAGGTTTCAGAGTTTTATGTCGTGACAAGTGAGAACACGCCTGAAACGGAGAAGCGTTGCAGGAGCAAAGGATGGAAGGTTCTGCGAACCGATGCAAAGGGTTATCATGATGATTTGAAGCAGGCTGTCCACGACGCTGGTTTAGCTGGTGCAGTGTTGACGATTCCCGCAGATTTGCCAGCGCTAACTGGGAAGTTCTTGGACAAGGTCGTAAGCGCGTTTGAGGTATGCGGAAAAGATTTCTTGGCGGTTTTCGTTCCGATAAAAACGCGTGAGGACTTGGAGCTTTCCGTTTCTTCCACGGACGAGCACAAGGGTGTTTGGTACGCCGTTGCCGGAGTCAACATTGTGAACGGCGCGAAAATTCAGGAAGAGAGAAAAATCGAAACAAGCGCCATAATAACTGAAGAAACAGAAGTTCTCCT
>CAZXCX010000263.1:0-1729 GCA_964639375.1 uncultured Candidatus Bathyarchaeia archaeon | reverse complement strand
TTCTGTCATATGTCGGAAAATCAGGAAATCAGAGGCAACACGCTGAAGGTCTACTTGTACTTGCTTAAGCATGGGCCATCTGAACTCAGAGATATTCAGCGTGGACTCAACCTCTCTTCAGCTTCACTCGCTTCTTATCATTTGGGAAAGCTTTTGGAAACGGGCTTCGCCAAGCAGGATGAGTACGGAAAATATTCTGCGGTGAAGGAGGCTTCCGATAGGATTCTTGAGGGTTACTCGAAAATAGGGCCTGCTGTGGTGCCGCAGTTGTTCTTCTTTTCTTTGCTTTTTACTATTCTTGTAGTTTTCTTCTCGGTAGGGACTTGGAGCGGGTTGGGTTTTATTCCATATTTGATTGGCGTAAGCTTTGCGATGCTTGCTGTGTTTTGGTTTGAGACGATTAGGCTTTGGCGTAAACTAGCCGTGTGATTGGATGTTTTGGCCTTCTTTTATGATTAAAGGCTTTTTAATGAGCCTTCAAACGCTTTTAACGAACTTTAAAATGTGTAGGTTTTAATTTCCTGCTAGTTTTCCGTTATGCAGAGGAAGGAAAATGTATCGAAGATGGACTTTTAAGTACAGTCTAGCTGCAGTTATCGTTGCCGCCGCCATTATCACGATCTCGTTGTTTGCAAACTTGGCCAACATTGCGCCTGTTGTTCCAACCGCTGAAGGAGCCACTTTTGCTGTTTTGTTGACTGATCCGCCGACGGTGCCTGCGGGAACTACACAGCTCAATTTGACGTACGCAGATGTCTTGCTTCATGTGATTTATCCAAATGGTACTGATGAATGGCTTCCAGTTGGTGCTTCGGGAACTGTGAACTTGTTCTCGCTCGTTAACATGACTAAGACGATTGCCTCTACCACCATACCGATCAATTCAACAGTGGATAAGGTTCAATTTACGATAGCCGATGTTACTGCGGTTATCAATGAGCAAACGTACAATGTTACCTCGTTGTCTGATACGTTTGTTGTTAAAGTTGTGAACGGCGCGGTCAACAAAACGCTCTCTGGTGTGCTGATAGACTTTAACCCGACGCTGGTTCAAATACAGGCATCAGACGAAAACGATACAACAGTGTACTATTATGTGCTTGTTCCTAGCGCGAACGCGATGATTGTCACTGACATAACTTCGGAACATGTTAAAGTGGGAACTATTATCAAGATCGGCGAAAATAACAGAGTACGGCTTGTGTGTGTCAAAGAGGACTTTTCAAAGAACCTGACGATTGTTTCGGCTACGCTTACGGTGAACGGTAACGCTACAGGTCTTTCGGTGACGCTGAAGAATGAAGGTGATGTTACCTTCAGAGTATTTGGGCTCACGTTGCATGGCGAATTTAACACAACACAGAGCTGGGGTGTCAAGGCGTTTGGAGGCGGTTGGCATGAAAAGCACAGAGTGAGAATTCACCCTGAGACAATTCCTTTCAAACTGAATGGGACATCGTTGATTCCGCTTTACGGAAATGTCTGGGGACATGATAAACATGGCAACCCGTTTTCATCAGTGACTATAAAGCCTGGTGAAACTCTCACGTTGAATTTCAGTGGCGTTATCGCACTCTATACTGGCTGGAAAAATAACCAAAATCCATTGTTCACCATAACTCCGATAGTTGATGACAACTACACGCTAAGACTGATGGGTGAAGGATTCCAAACCTTCACAGTCAAGGCAACGTCTTTACCTTGACAATCCTCTTCCCTTTTCTTTTGG
>CAZXCX010000262.1:0-1750 GCA_964639375.1 uncultured Candidatus Bathyarchaeia archaeon | reverse complement strand
TCTGAGATCAGATAAGCGTTGTAGGTGGTTCCTCTTCTGGTGAGGTAGCCGTGGAAGTCGCGTAGGTTCCAGTCGACGACTCCAACCCAATGGATGTTCTCCGTCAGCTTGGTTTGCACCATCCTTTTAACGCATCCTATTCTTTTAAGGCAATTAAGTTGTAGGTTGTCTTGACGCCGGCCTTTTCAAAGAGCTTGCCTACAGGACAATTTTCCATTGTTAATTCGAAAATTCTTTGAATTCTATCTTCTGGCACATCGGCTTTTGCTAGAATGTCGAAACTAGCCTCAGTTATTGTGCCTGCCTCGTCTGATTTTACAGCATCCATTTTTACTTGTAAGTCTTTCAATGGAACTCTCATTTTCTTAGCCATTAAAGCGAAGATTGTGGCTATGCAGCCTGCATAGCTCATTACGCCGAGTTCGAGGGCTGTTGGTCCCTTATCGGTTCCAAGTTCTGGTGGCAGGTCGAGACATACGCTGTGCGCTCTGCCATTGTCCACTGCTATTCTTAAGTCCTCAACTAGCTTTGCGGTAGAATGAAGTTTTTGTGTCAAATACTCACCCTCCAAGAAAGGTGGTTTTTGCTCAATTTTTCTTCCATATTTAAAAACTCCTATTTCTAACAAAAGACAATAATCCTCTGTTAAGACCCGTTTATATGAGTTTCTTCGCCGTCACAGGAGATAAGCATATCATAACTGAAGTATGCACAAAAGATCGAAAAGAACTCGCAAGGATAATATGTGAGAAAACGAGTTATTGAATGAGCAGGCGAGATTTGTCGAGTCGCAATACTGAAAGACCAAACTTTGTTGGAGGGTAAGAAGGAATGAGTTTGATACCTGACGATCGAAAAGAATTGCTCGCAAACGAGCTTAAAGAGAAAATGGAAAACCCAGTGAAAATCGTGATGTTCACTCAAGAAATCGAGTGCAGGTTCTGCTCTGACACGAGGCAACTGGTCCAAGAGCTGGCAACTTTGAACGATAAGATCACGGTTGAAGTTTACGATTTTGTAGCTGACGCCCAGAAAGCCAAGGAATACGGGATTGACAAGATTCCCGCTCTTGCGATTATCAGCGAAAAGGATTACGGCGTGAGGATTTACGGGATACCTTATGGGTATGAGCTACAAACCTTGATAGAAGCCGTCATAAACGTCTCAAGGGGCAAAACAGACCTTTCGGACAAGACAAAGACGATTCTTGCCGAGGTCAAGGCACCTGTGCACATTCAGGTTTTTGTTAGTTTAACTTGCCCTCACTGTCCCGTGGCTGCGGTGGTTGCGCACAAGTTGGCAGTTGAAAGCGACATGGTCCGAGCGGACGTCATAGACGGCAGCGAGTTTCCGCAACTGGCTCAGAAGTACGCGGTCATCGGCGTCCCGAAGATAGTTATTAACGAGAAAGTGGAGTTTGTGGGCGCGTTCAACGAGGATTTGTTTGCGGAGCACGTGCTTCTCGGCGCGTTTTAGGATGAGTAGGCATGAGCCAAACAAGCAATAAAGAAAACGTGTCGTTAGTCTTCATCTACAGCAAAGACTTCATGGAACGCGTAATACGGAACCTCATTAATGACCCGTGTTTCTGCCAGTCTTGCGGGCTTTACTGCGAATCCTGCAAGTACAACATTTACAGTTTCGTGCGCAACGTTCGGGCAGCCATACAGTTGCCGAACCCAGCTGACTTGCCAGCGTTCATTGACAATCCAGAAGAGTACATGCCGAAGAAAATTCCTAAAGTCGACAT
>CAZXCX010000261.1:0-1755 GCA_964639375.1 uncultured Candidatus Bathyarchaeia archaeon | reverse complement strand
GCTTTCAGGTGCACCAGACAGAAATCTCTTTCGCCAGCCTCTCTATAGCACACTTTGCATTTCAACGTTTTTCGCTCCGCTTATCTTTTAACGGACATTTAGGATTAAGGCACAAACTCCAAGGGCGCTTCCCCTTCATCCAAATCCGTACGGTAGGCCAGCCACAACTTTTGCAAACATTGCCTAATGGTTTCACTAAGCCTTTTTGTGGGAGTGGAAAGGCGGTTTTGCAGGTGCCTTCGAAATAGTTTGTGCAGCCGACGAAGCGTTTGCCCGTTTTTTTCGAGCGCAAAATTACAAGTTTTCCGTTCTTGCAGATTGGGCATGCGCCAATTAGCCGTTCTTCTAGTTTTGATTTCTGAATTGCTCGGCTCAAGCGTTCGCCTATTACTTGTTCTTTTTCTTTCAGCTTCTCTGTTACCGGCTTCAGAATTTCAACCGTAGCCTGTAGGACGTTTTCTCTTGTTTCCTTTCCTTGCTGAATCTCATTCATCCTTTCTTCAAGCTTTCTCGTTAGCTCTATTGACACAACGGTTGGACAGTACTTTTTCAAAACGTCAACGACCTCGAAGCCGAGGTCGGTCACCACGATTCTCTCCTCACGAATATACTTCCTGTTGTGTAATGTTTGAATGATTCCTGCTCGAGTTGCCTTGGTTCCTATCTCTTCTTTTTCCATTCTTCGTAGAAGACTGCTGGGATTGTATCTTGATGGCGGTTTAGTGAACTTGCCTTCCAAAACTACTCTTTTAACGCTGACTTTTTGCCCTTCTTTCATAGGTGGCAATAGCGCAGCCTCTGGCTGGACGTGGGGTTTGTAGAAACGAAGCCAGCCTTCCTCTAAAGTGCGTCTTCCATTCAGTTGAAAGTGGTTTCCATTAATACTGATAGTAACTGTTACGCTCTGTCGGATTGCGGGCTCGCCAAAAACCGCCATAAACCTTCTAACAACAAGGTCCCAAATGTTTCTTTCAGCGCTGTTGAGCGTTCTGTCTGGCAAGTTTCCAGTGGGATAAATAGCTGGGTGTGCTGAATCTTCCTTCTTTCCTTCAATTGGCTTCAGCGTTGGCTTAGCGAGAAGTTCAGCCGTTAGCTTTGTATATTCGCGGGTTCTGCCTAGTTGCTTCAATATTGTTTGGTAACCGATTGCTGGCGGAAGCTTTTGACTACTAGTCCTAGGATACGAGATTAACGCATCCAAGTATAAGCGTTGAGCGATACTTGAAGTACGCATCGGCGTATACCTAAAAAGGCTGTAGGCTTCGCTTTGCAGAGAACCCAAATCGAAAGGCAACGGAGGCATCTGCTGGAACTCTTTTATCTCTATTTTTTCTGTTTCCCCGTCTTTACCTTTGCAACTGTCGATTATCGCTTCTGCTTCTGCCTTAATTTCGATGGCTTTCTTTTCATATTCTGCTTCGAAAACTGCGCCGTCAATTTTGACTTCAGCCTTTATGCTCCAGTACGGCGTTGGCACAAAACACTTTATGCTTCTTTCTCGTGTTTCAAGAAAATTCAGCGTTGGTCCTTGCACTCTTCCAGTGCTAAGTGTAGCGTATTTTCCGCTATAGTTTTTCGCTGCCATCGTTAAAGCTCTTGACAGGTTTATGCCGTACAGCCAGTCCACTTCGTGCCTTGTTAGACCAGCCTCAATGAGAGCAAAATCTAAGTGAGGCAGTGGTTCGGTGAAGGATTTTTCCAGTTCCTCTTTTGTCAGAGTGGAGTACTTCATGCGTTGCGCGAGGCTTTCCTTGT
>CAZXCX010000260.1:0-1762 GCA_964639375.1 uncultured Candidatus Bathyarchaeia archaeon | reverse complement strand
AAAAAGGAACGGAACCTAAGATGAGCAACCGTGAACTTTTCGTTTCGCAATCAAACATTTTCAGTGGGGTACAAAAACCCTTTGAAAAGGCAAAATACGTGGTTTTCGGCGTTCCGTTCGATGCCACAAGCACCTATCGGACGGGAGCGCGGTTCGGACCCAACGCAATCCGCCAAGCTTCTCAGAACATAGAAACGTACAGTTTCCGCACTGGAATAGACGTTGAAGACTTGCCCTTACACGATCTGGGCGATTTACACGTATCCACCAGCCCTAAGAAAACAGTTGACATGCTGAAACTAGTGGTTGAGGATATTTTAGCAGCGGGAAAAATGTCAGTAGCGATAGGCGGAGAACACACGATAACGTTGGGCATATTGAAAGGCTTAGGCGCCAAAGCGCGGAAAACGGCGCTAGTAAGCTTCGATGCTCATCTTGACTTGCGCAAGGAGTTTCTGGGATTAACGCTTTCGCATACCACTTTTATGCGATTAATAAACGAAGAGGTAAAACCAGCGAAGATTGTTGAGGTGGGCACAAGAGCCGTGTGCAAAGAAGAATTAGCTTACGCAAAAAAGGCTGGAATAAACTTTTTCACGTCCCAGCAGATAAGAAAGGAAGGAGCAGCGCAAATCACGCGAAGACTCAAAGAAGAACTTGCCCCATACGAGAACGTTTACTTGACAGTAGACATGGACGTTCTCGACCCTGCTTATGCGCCTGCAGTGCAAAATCCAGAGCCAGAAGGCATCGACACCAGTATGCTGCTGGACATTTTGTGCGCGTTATGCGACCGCCGCGTGGTCGGATTCGACGTTGTGGAAATTGCGCCAAACTATGATCAAGGAACATCAGCAATTAACGCGGCTAAAGTGATGTTTGAAATGCTTTGCCAACTGGAAAAGACGCGGAAACGATGATAACTTAGAATTATCAGCGCTTCAGTGTTTCATCAGTTTCGCTATGAAGAAGCCGTTGCTCTCATGAACATGCGGATAAAGCCTCCTGCATTTTTCCAGCCCTCTCAGCCCTGCCAAGCCTAGCTTCGGATTTATCTCCGCAAGCGCGAATTCTGGATGCCACTTCAAGAACCGCTCGATAATCATTTCGTTCTCTTCAACCGTGATGCTGCAGGTGGAGTAGGTTAAAACGCCTCCAGATTTTACTTTCTCAGCACAGTTGTTGATCATGCGCCACTGAATATCAGTCATTTTCTCAATTGACCGTGGGGTGAGCCGCCATTTGGCTGACGGCTGTTTGGCAAAGACGCCAGTACTCATACACGGCGGGTCTAAAACTACAACGTCTGCTTCCAGCATAAAGGGCAGAGAAACGCACGCGTCAGCGATTACTGGTTCCGCTATTTTCACGCCCATACGGCGCACTTCTTTTCTCCAGACTTGCATCCTTCGCACAGAATAGTCCATTGAATAGATAATGCCTTGGTTCTGCATAAGCTGCGCCAAGTACGTGGTTTTGGCGCCTGGAGCTGCGCAAACATCTAAAACTGAAGATGCCGGCTTTGGATTGGCAACTTCTGCGGCGAAGCAGCTTGACTTGTCTTGAATGTAGAATAAACCTTCTTGAAAACTCGTTGTCCCCCTTAAGGGCTGTTTTGCGCCCAACACTTTGTAGGCGTGTTTCAAAGGTTCAATTTTTTCTAGTTTAACACTTTCCGCGGCGAGTTTTTCCCGAATCTCTTGTTCAGAAGCCTGAAGAGTATTTAGGCGGATGCAAGTGGGCGGCGGATTCAAGTTTCCTT
>CAZXCX010000259.1:0-1762 GCA_964639375.1 uncultured Candidatus Bathyarchaeia archaeon | reverse complement strand
ACCGTGAGTAACTGAGGATGAACTCGGTGAAAACGAAAAAATTTGGAGTAAAGATGAAAAATGACTGATTTAACAGGAAAAAATTGGATGGCAATAGGCGAAACAGACGACCCCAACGCCATAATAGAATCCTTCGAAGCCGCAGCAACCGTAACAAAAGGCGACCCAGTTTACTTAAGCGCTGACGACAAGGTTTCCCCTGCAACTGCAGCCCAAGACTGTATAGGCATAGCTGTTAAAAGTGCTGCTTCTGGCGAGAAATGCCCAGTGCTGATCCATGGAAGAGTCAAGGTCAAAGCAGGCGACGCCATAACCCGAGGCAAAGCCGTTTACGGCGCTGACGCCTCAAAACGAATACTAGAGTTGACTGATCAAGCTGTAGACGAAGGCGGCTCAGCGTCATACACCGTTTACTACAACCGTAAGCTCGGAACAGCCCTGGAAACCACAACATCCGCAGACGATCTGCTGTTCATCCAAGTGTAGAGGCGATGCAACATGAAACCGCGACTTTTCGAATCCCTAATGCAAAAGGATGGCGAGTTCAAAGAGCACATAGAAAACCTCAGGCACAAAGCGAATGTGCATCCGTTTCTCAAACGTTACTGCGAAGTCGGCGTCAGAGAAGGCCTGTTCAGCGACGCTGTAAGCGCCATAGGACGCTTGCATGACACGCTTGTGCAGGCTGCCTATCCAGAGATGATCGGCAGAGGCATCATCACGGTGCGTCCGACAACAGAAGCGATGGAAAGGTTCCCATTGGACGAGAAAGCTGTGGCGTACCGCTATGCGGAAGGCGTTGCAACACGATTAAGCGGCAAGAAGAACAGCACGGTTGACGTTTACACGAACGTTACCGCTGAAGCCTCCGAGGAATGGACTAGGGAGTTTCTGGAAGACGCCACATGGAACGTTATGGATAACATGGCGGAGAAAGTCGGCAGAGCCTTAGGCGAAGAAGAAACGAACAGGATAATAGCGCTTTACGCTGCCATAGCTGACGCGGATTTGGCTGGCGGAGCACCCATAGACCAGAGCGGAGCAGCTATGAACTGGAGCGGGCTGGTCAAGCTGCACAACGCGGTTAGGGGAGAAAACTGGAGACCAACAGTCTTGGCTGTAAACGAAGTGCAACTGCATCAGCTGCTGACGGATGACAAGTTCATTCATGCGCAGTACTTGCCAGCGGGTCAGACTGACCTTGAACAGGGCATTGTTACAAGCGTTTTGGGCATGCGGGTTCAAGCCAGCACGCTGGTGCCTAATGGAACCGCGTACGCTTTGGATACGCGAGTGGCGTCGGTGATGCTTCTGCGAAGAGACGTAACTGTTGAAGACTGGGAAGACATAAAGAACGGCAAGTACGGCGTCCGGGCGACAACCCGCTTCGGCGTGGGTATTCTTCGTAGCAAAGCCATCGCGAAAATGGACAACATAAGCACAAGTCTTTAGTGAGGGCCAAGAGGGGTAGGGAAGAAAAATGGCGAACCACGAAGGCAAATGTTCTCAGTGCGGAAAAACGCATTATTCCCAAAGGCAAGGTGACATCGTTGTCTGCGATTGCTGGCAATACTGCCCTATGTGTGGGGCTGAAATGACGCCCTACGCGCCTGACCTTACCCTGAACACTTATGGTTTCGACGGCAGAAGAGACCTTGCGGTGCTGATGGTCTGCACTCTTCATTTTCCCATGTTTTTTAGCACTCAAAAACCCGTAGAGGTTGTTTGCACATGAGAAGTCTAACCGAAAGATTACACTTGG
>CAZXCX010000258.1:0-1799 GCA_964639375.1 uncultured Candidatus Bathyarchaeia archaeon | reverse complement strand
GAAGCAAGGCGACAAATCTATGGATTATTTAACTGGAAAATCCTGCAACCATATAAAGGTAAAGCGCATTTTATTACTGAGAGGAACTGGGAGACTCTTAGCTCATGAATAAGAAGCTGATTCAATCTCTAATCGTCATACTAATTGTTTCCATGTTTCTATCTACTTTCCAGTTTCCCGTTGGCAGCGGCACAGTTGAAAACGAGTGGACGACTAAGAAGCCGATGCCGACCGCGCGAGGAGAGTTTGGGGTCGCCGTGGTGAACGGGAAAATCTACGCTATTGGGGGTTTGAACAATGACACTTACTTGGCTGTTAATGAGGAGTATGATCCGCTTACGGATTCTTGGAGGACTAGGGAGCCGATGCCGACCGCTAGGAGCGGGTTCGCGATTGCTGTTTATCAAAGCAAGATCTACGTAATAGGTGGAACAGCAGGGGAAAGTACTGATCTCGTCTCGGAGTTTACGGGAGCGGTGGAGGTTTATGACCCGGCAACGGATACGTGGGAGACCAAGGCGCCTATGCCTACACCTAGGGCTGACTTGTGCGCAAGCATTGTGAATGGTAAAATCTACTTGCTTGGAGGAAAAGAATACTGGACAAATGACCCCTATTACCGCCAACTGGATACAAACGAAGTTTATGACCCCGCATCTGATACTTGGACTACGGCATCGCCAATGCTTGTTCCTACTTTCGGTTATGCGTCCGCGGTTGTCGATGGTAAAATATACATAATGGGAGGAGCGCGGCAGTTCTTAACGGGGTGGAACAGTCTTACGTCTGTTAGTTCTAACCAGATTTATGATGCTAATAACGACTCATGGACCACGGGGGAGAGTATTCCCACCGCAGAAAGTTACGCGGTTGCGGGAGCGACTAGTGGCCTAACGGCGCCTAAACGGGTGTACGTTGTAGGCGGGTTTGATCAGGGCAGCTACAGTAGCGTCGTTTACGTTTATGATACTGAACGTAACCATTGGAGCACTGCTGCTTCGATGCCTACGGCTCGGGGTCACTTGGCGCTGGCGGTTGTGGACGATGTTTTGTACGCTATTGGCGGGTACGACGGCGAGAAGTGGCTGAATGTGAACGAGGAGTATACGCCGTTTGGGTATGGAACTGTGCCGCCAGAACTGCGTGTTTTGTCTCCAGAGAATAAAACGTATACTGATAACAGTGTTCCATTGGTGCTTACGGTGAACAGACCGGCGCATTGGATTGGCTATAGCTTGGATAACCGCGCTAACGTGACGGTTACTGGCGACACTGAATTATCTGGATTGGCTGAGGGCGAGCACAGCATAAAAGTCTCTGTTAATGACACTTTTGGAAACGTAGTTTCCTCTGGTGCTGTTTACTTTTCTGTGGACACTCTTCCTCCGCGGGTTGTGATTTTGTCTCCAGAGAACAAAACTTACGGCGAATCTGACATCCAATCAATTTTTACGGTGGATGAGCCAGTTTCGTGGATGGGCTACAGTCTAGACGGAGAAGACAACGTGACCATCACGGGAAACGTTACTTTGGCTGTGCTTGCTGACGGCTTTCATAGTCTAAAAATTTACGCCACAGACCTCGTGGGGCATACTGGAGTCTCTGAAACAGTTCACTTTAACATAGCGCCTTTCCCGACAGTTTTGGTTGTAGCCGTAGCAGTGACAATAACCATAGTGGTCGCAGCAGGATACTTGCTATTGAAACGCAGAAAAACGATTACGGCAAAAGCAAAAAAATAACCCGACTTACGCTCAAGAGTTTGAGACGCAGTTTCCAAATCCCTCAGAAGACATGCA
>CAZXCX010000257.1:0-1806 GCA_964639375.1 uncultured Candidatus Bathyarchaeia archaeon | reverse complement strand
GAGGCGTTTGCGGAAAAAGCAGAGCATGTTATTACGCTTGAGAAAGAGGCTGGAATAAGCAAAGTCTCACTTGAGAGGTAGTCATTTAGTTATTCTCGTTCTTCAACTGTGTTTTCTAGTACGCCGATTCCTTCGATTTCAATGCGGACAACATCGCCGTGACGCAGAAACTTCGGCGGTTTCATAGTGAATCCTACTCCTGAAGGCGTGCCTGTGGCTATGATGTCGCATGGTTCTAGGGTCATGACTTGGCTCAGTTGGTGCACGATCTGGTTGACGCTGAGCGACATGTTCTCTGTTGTCGCGTTCTGGCGTAATTCGCCGTTTACCCACGTGTGAAGCTGCAGGTTAGAAGTGCCCGTAAGTTGCGCTACGGTGGTTATGCATGGTCCTGTTGGTGCGAAGGTGTCAAAGCTTTTCCCACGAGTCCACTGGCCATCTTTGAACTGATAGTCGCGTGCAGAAACATCATTGAACACCATGTAGCCGAAAATGACTGATTTAGCTTCTTCGACGGAAACGTTTTTGGCTTTTTTGCCGATTACGACAGCCAATTCGCCTTCATAGTCCAACTCCTTAACCATGCGTGGCTTGATGATTTTCTCGTTTGGTCCAATTATTGTTGTGTGGGGTTTCATGAAAATTACCGGTTCATCTGGAACAGTAGCGTTTGTCTCGGCAGCGTGGTCAAAGTAGTTTAAGCCTAGGCATATAATCTTAGGAGGAAAAGCTATTGGCGCTAGCAAAGTAACTGCGCTTATTGGTGCTGAGGCGCTTTCGATGTCGCTGCTGCTTGCTTTTTTCAGCAGTTCTTCCGCCGTCTCTAAGGCGTTTTCTCCCTCCGCGATGAAGCCTGCAAGTTTCCGCG
This sequence comes from uncultured Candidatus Bathyarchaeia archaeon, assembly GCA_964639375.1. Classification (GTDB taxonomy): domain Archaea; phylum Thermoproteota; class Bathyarchaeia; order Bathyarchaeales; family Bathycorpusculaceae. The sequence goes on along the minus strand of CAZXCX010000257.1, from coordinate 938 downwards.
GCACCTCTTTCTTGAAGCGTTTCGCCAAAGCTGGCAAGGACAAAACAGCTTGCTGGCTTAAGACGCCGTAGCTTTCCAAGTTTCGGTAGCGGTATCGCGCAACTTTCAATGTCCAACTTCCCTTTTTCGCATTACCCTTTTAGCTTCGGAAAAATAAAAGGATACGCTCAGGCACAAGTTCTCTCTGCGTTTCAACCTTTAGATAAGAGAAGGGGTAGGCGTCTCACGCAGGCTAGAATGAAACCAGCATATTTGGAGCCTAATAGAAATTCAATGCAGAAACGATAGAGGGGGTCTATCGCTAATGGCGTTTTCCGCAACCAAAAACGATAGAGGGGCATGGGGCTAAAGAAAACGCAGCAGGGCTTAACAGACTATATATACTTTATAAAAGGGGGGTATAGACAATTTTTCGCGCATTAGAGAACGATCAATGTGAGCATCCACATAAAAAAAGCCACTCACCCATAAACACTGCAAGTCCAAAAAACTCCATTTTTCTCGACGGAAAAAATAAGGCGCTTTTGAAAGCGCATCTTTATTCTTCTTCAAGTTTCCTTTCTTTCACTTTCAGCGTGTCTTCGTCGCCGCTTATAACTCTAAAATAGTCTTTCAGCTCGCGTTTATGCAGGAACTTCCTCACAAGCACGCGCAAGTATTTCTTGGAAACCGCTGCTCCTTCGCCTTTCACTGTTATTGTTTTTGATTCGGTTGTAATTTCTGCGCTTGTTTTTTCCTTAATGAAGTTAGCAAGCTCTTGGATTACTTCGCCTCCCTCGCTTTTGAGTTCGGAAGCGTCAACCTTTATCTCCATCACCATATCGCTGTTCACCTCGTTTCGCGCTTTTAGTTGCGTTTTGACTGAGTGTTTCACGACTATTTTGCTGATAAATTTTCCGTATATGAAAGTGTCAGCTCGCCCGTATTGTTTTATTAAA
>CAZXCX010000256.1:0-1814 GCA_964639375.1 uncultured Candidatus Bathyarchaeia archaeon | reverse complement strand
GAAGTAGTGCAGGGCTTGTCACCACTCCAGGTACATATTCGGGATGGCTCATGTTTGGTTTCACAAAAATCTTCTGTTTCCCATGTAACCCTGCGTTTTTAACTGCTTCCTTCAGAATTTCAGCCGTGTCTTCTTTGGCTCTGGAGATTTTAACGGTTTTCTGCTGCATTTCAGACACCCTTCAATTCTTTCGCTAGTATGCAGCCAGGATCAGAAGATAGAAAGTCGTCGTTGTAAGCGCTTGCTCTTGCTCTACAGCCGCCGCAAATGTATTTGTAACTGCATTTGCCGCAGGCACCCTTGAGGTTCGACCTGTCCCTCAAAGCGTTAAAGAGTTTGGAGTTCAGCCATATGTCCCCGAATTTCTCGGTTTTCAGGTTTCCAACGTTTATGGGGAGAAAAACACACGGGTGCACATCTCCCTGCGGGGACAGCGAACAGTACAGTCTTCCAGCGCCGCATCCGCCTATGAAATCAGCCAGTGGCACTGCTTTCTTGCTTACTTTTACGGTTTGCATGTGCGCCATGGACATTGTTGCTTCATCTCCGGGTCCTTGGCACTGTAGGGCTACTCGGGCTAGTTGCGGCGCCGTGGTTAATATGGTGACTTTGTAGCCTTTCGACATTCTATCTAGCAAATAGAGCATGAGTTTCTCTCTTTCTTCTGGCGACAGGTCTTGATCGTAAAGTTCTTTTCCGCGTCCAGTTGGGATGAAGTTGAAGTAGGTGAATCTTTCTGCGCCAATTTCCTCTGCCAAGTCTAGGATTCCAGGCATCTCTGCGAGGTTGCTCTTGGTTGCTGTGGTCGCGATGCACGCGCATAAATCCGCTTCCACACAATTCTTCAACCCTGCTACTGCCTTGTCGAATGCGCCTGAAACTCCCCTGAACGAGTCGTGAGTTTGCGCTGTGGCGCCGTCGATACTTACCTCTACATAGTTAATCTTAGTCTGCTTGAGCTTATTCACTGTCTCTTTGGTCAGCAACGTGCCGTTGGTGGCTACTGAAACGTAGAGTCCGCGCTTGGCGGCGTGGCTTGCCACCTCAAAAAAGTCCTTTCTGATTAGGGGTTCTCCTCCTGAAAAGGCGAGGGCGGTCACGCCGAAATCCGCAAGCTGGTCCACCACTTCCAGCGCTTCTTTTGTGGTGAGTTCCTTCTGTGAAGCCGCGCCCGAGTTTGAGTAGCAGTGTTTGCAGCTTAGGTTGCATTTGTGTGTGAAGTCCCATACTACGAGGAACGGGGCGTAAATAGAAAGCGGCTTCTTTATTCCATAGTAACTGAAAGACCGTACAATGGTGATTATGGCTCTTCTCGCGTAAGGGTCAGCCAAGAGTTTTTCCACTTTTTCCCTTTTTATGGATAGGCTTCGCCTGAGGAATTCTATCCAGAACCTTATCATCTTCGAATAGAAGCCGCCGCACTTCTCGCATTTTTTGTCCGTTTTCCCCACGTAATCGTCCATTGCCGCTTCAAGGATTGTTCTGTCGCACGCGCCGCATTTTTTCAGAGATAACTGTAACATTTTTTTTGTAGTGGGAAAGCTGATTACAGCGTTCCAGAAGCTGTCGTGGCTTAGTAAGCTCATCTGTTTTCTCCTGAAGCGGCAAACTTTGTACTAGATTGGCTGTGCGGTGGTGTTAAAGATTTCTCTAAAAAAGTCAAATTCAAAAACTCACATCTGGAAGCTATCTTTATGGACACGAGACAGCCTTCAAACACTGAATACACGTTTCACTTTCAAGTTCAACCTTTGTTTCAGTCTTTATATAAGGGGGCTATAGTCTCCGAGAGCACTAGTTCTTCTTTGATTTCC
>CAZXCX010000255.1:0-1849 GCA_964639375.1 uncultured Candidatus Bathyarchaeia archaeon | reverse complement strand
TCTCGCTTGACTTCCAACTCCTGAATGTGTCCAACATCAGTTTTCTTCCTTAGAACTGCGAGCTCGGCTTGGAGTTTCTGAAGTTCTTTCTGAATGGAGTTCCTTTCAGACTTGTATAATCCCATTTGAGCTTTTTCAGTCTTTATCTCCTTCTCGAGCTTTGCGCAATATTTTTCCACGTGTCTAACGTTGCTCTGAGTTCGTTTGACGCTTCGCTTGACCCTGACCATTTCCCTGTCAAGGGTAGTTATGGAATCGGACAGGCGAGCGATCTCAATTTTGTTACGTTCAATCTCCTCTTCGAAGATTGTTATGTCGTTGTCTCTTTGAGAAAGATGCTGCTGAAGCGCTTTGACAGCTTCATCAAGGCTGTTAATAGCTGTTTCACTGGGAATAATCTTTGAAAAGTCTATAGGAGCCCGATAGTAGCCGCTTTCGAAGCCGCCTCCAGCCTCATAAAGGTCACCATTGACGGTGACAGCGCGGTAGCCTTCACTTGAGAGTGCAAAAGCAGTCTTGTCATCCGAGACTATTAATGTGTCACCAAAAACGTAGTTAACTGCTGGTTCGTGATTTTGTTCGCATTTAATAAAAGCAGAAGCAGCGCCGCTTACGCCCCGTCTTTCGGGTATTTTTAATGTTCGAGGATTTAAAGCTCCTTGAAGCGGGATAAGTTTTATTCTTCCCAGCTTCATCCTCCTTAGAGTTTCCGTGCACATAAAGGCGGAATCAACGTCTTTCACAACGAGAGCGTCAAGCCATCCGGCAGCAGCCGCGCTTATTGCTTTCCTATAAGGTTTGTCAACTTTAATCAGATTGCGCAACCGTCCATAAACGCCCGAGATTGCGCCTAATTCACCTAGTTCCTCTATGCTTCTTAACGCTTTTTCTTCAGTCGCTACAGTTTCAGCGAGTTCTCTCTGAGTAACGAATTCTATGACCGCTTCTTTTGCGGAATTTGCTATTTTTCCCGCTTCAGAAATTTCTCTTTCCGCAGCTTCTTTTTGGACAGTTCTTCGCTCTATGGTACGCTCAAGGTTCTTAAGTTGCGTCTTCTGCTCCTTCTGGACCTTGTCAAGCTCGGCTAGTGAGTTCTCAATTTCAGAAAGCGTTGCGGCGAATCTTGCCTTGCGCTCGTTCAGTTCCCTAAGCCGCCTAGAACTGAGGCGAACGGCGGTCTGACCCTTCAAGTATTCTGATCTTAAGGATGCAAGCCTCTTGTAGTGAGCGTCAACTTGCAGTTCGATCGCGCGTATTTTCTTGCTGTTTTCGCCTAGGCCGCCCCAAAGCTGAGCGGTCTCCTGTGCCAGAGTTTCATGCTCAGCCTCTTTCGCGCTAATCTGAAACTGAAGCTTTTTGTGCTCACCTCGAAACTTTCTTATTTTTAATCGGTTTTCTCGAATTTCGTTTCGAATGGACTGGTACTGTTCCAGATCGTTCTCTCTCACGCGCTTTAGGCTTTCGAGACTGGCTTGTCCAGAGCTAATTTTTGTCGTCAGCTCTGTGAGGTTTGATTTCAACTCGCCTATTCCTATCTGCACTTTCAGTACTTGTGAGCCGCCTTCTTCAACCATCTCTGAACTGAGTTTTCGCCAGTCTCCTTCGATCTCCCGCCTTTTGGACCTGCGATCATTGCGTAATTCGCGGAGCTTTTCAACTTTACTTCTGACTTTGCCAGCTTGGGCTGAGGTTTCTTCCATTTTTTTGTTTAGCTGAATGATGTCGTGGGAGATTTTGACAGCTTCGAATTTTTTGATCTCGTTTTGGATGAAACTGCATCGTAAAAGTTGGTTGCGTTCCCGCTCAAGGTCGTCCACTCGCTTCTGAACTTCGTCTATTCTACCCATAG
>CAZXCX010000254.1:0-1850 GCA_964639375.1 uncultured Candidatus Bathyarchaeia archaeon | reverse complement strand
TTCGTGTGATAGCCCCTACTGTTTTCTGCAAAGATTTTCTATTAGGCTCCAAATAGTAACGAACAAACAGTTAGGTTATCTGAATACGAAATCCATAAAGTAGAAAAACCCAAAAACCAAAATTCAATCGAACAAGCATTGCCTAAACAAAAGCGGAAATCGTGGAACTACGAAGACATTCAAGAATATAGGAAATGGGTCGAAGGTCAAAAACAGGTTACACGGAACAGAAACGCAAGAAAATTGAAAGCCTTTTGCGATTGGATTGGCAAAACACCAGAGCAGATTTTGAAGGAATACGAAACCGCGCAAAATAAGAAGGCATGGCAACGAGAACGCAAAAAAGAGATTGAGGCATACTACAACCACCTTAAGGAAAAAGGCTATAAAATCAACTATTGCAGAACCGAACCGTTAGGCATTCTGAAATTCCACACACGGCACACTGAAACCATTAAAGAAGGAACAAAATGCTTCGATGCGCCTCAACTGCCTGATAATGAATTTGTGTTTACGCAGGTTGACCTTAGAAAAGCCTTTTACTATTCAGATTTGGAAAATCAAACCTTGCTGAGTTTAGCAGTTTCTTTAGGCTATAGCAGTATTGACTTCTTAGAACTGGAAAGCGAAAAACTGAGGCTATCCATTGCTTGAGAGATTATTTGCCAATATTGGAAAAGAAGTATAACTGTTTGCCAAAATACCTTTGGAGCAACGAAAAAGGCAATGGACACATCACAAACGAAGGATTAAACAAGAAGCTAAAAAGAATCTTAGCGAAGGCGAATATTCAGACTTATGGTAAACAAGTTAAATTTCATGAAATACGGAAATTCATGTACTCAATCCTTCAAGCCAAAAACAGGGACATTGCAAAAGTTATCACGGCAAAAAAAGTTAGAAAATTGTTTAATCCACTAAGATTATTAATCGATAAATTCTAAGCCGTTTTTGAGGCTCTATGTGCAAGATGTGAGAGGGGTCGTGACACCTTCCAGTTGAACTGATATGGTGATAGGAAGAGGGTGCAAATGAGATTAAAGAGTGGCGCAAGTGATTTAAGCCAAGAGCAAGATAATATACCTTTTGCGGTTAAACTGGGAGAAGGTGACCTGTGATGGGCAGAGTTGAAAGCTCAGTGGAGATTGAGGCTCCTGTCGAGAAGGTGTTTGTTTTTCTTTCAAACCCTAAGAACCAAGAGAAGATATTCGTGGATTCGGATTTCAAGATTGAGGATGTTTCCGAGCAACCCGCAGGAGTTGGCACAAGATTTCGCATATCCGCTGTCATCGGAGGGCGGAAAGTGAAGCCACATTGGCACGAAATCGTTGAGTTTGAGGAGAATCGCAGATTTGTTGATTCTGAAGTCAAAGGCGGAGGCGGAGTCTTCAAGAGGGAGAATTTGATTTTTGCTTTTGAAGCCACCGATAAAGGCACGAAGGTGACTATTACCGAAGACTACGAGTTCCCTTATTCAGTGCTCGGAAAGCTAATAGACAAGCTGATGGCGAAGAAGGGGTTCGAACGTTGGATTCAGAGCGGGGCTAAGAAGGCTAAAGAGGTCTTAGAGGCGACTTAGGTAGTTGCGGTGCTTGAACTGCTCTCCTCTTTTTTATTTCATTTTTTGTTATGGCTATACAGACTATTATTGCATTAATGGATTTGAGATGCTCAATAGGGAATAGAACAATCTTCTACATGGTTTTTAAAAGCAACTTGATACTATCTTTTGTCAGATAATCGTTAGGAGAGTGAAAAAATGAGTGAAAAACAAGAACCTAACGATTTGTTCGATGCTCCAAATATGCTGGCGCTTTCAACGTTTGGATGTTTAGGCTTCTCCTAGGGGA
>CAZXCX010000253.1:0-1855 GCA_964639375.1 uncultured Candidatus Bathyarchaeia archaeon | reverse complement strand
GAAACGCAAACACCAAGCAGGGAATGTTTGTTCACTTTCGCTTTCTAAACAACTTCTCCAATAGTCAATAAGCCTTAAATCTGCATAGCGTAGAAATACCTTGAACGATGTCTAGCAAATATTTGGTGATAGGGCTTATTATTGGTCTTTTCACTGGCTTAGTAATAGGTTATTTTATGTCACAGATATTCTCAAGCCCTTCCCCAATTAGTGAAATCACAAATCCAAAGGTTTTTTGTTATACAGTAGAAAGTGGTACTTCAGGCTGGTATAAAACAGAAAAATCTCCTACAGTAGAACGATATTATACTGACTTTGAAGACGTTGAACCTATGCCACAGACAGCAAATCTTGGTGTTTATGTACGTAACAACAACTCTGAATCTCTTTTTAACATCGTAGTTGAAGTGTCTTATAGAACAATTAATGAAGAATGGAATACGACATCAAGAATAGCTATAGGTTTTCTTGATATCCAAGAGAGCAAACAAGTAAAAATGGCTCTTGACAATCCATATTTATCAGTATGGCAAACGCATGAACGTGTCTATAATGACCCTAACACAGAATATCGAAATGTTACAGCCTACGTTTTAGATGCAAGTGATTATAAAATAACAGCTTATGGATATGCTAAACCATAATAGCTGAACCTAAAGAACCAGTAAGTGTATTGGAGAGGAAAATTCAGAATAAATGATTTGCTATAGAGGAGACATCTTTGGTAGTTGTAAAAATCTTTGAAGATGAAGTTACCAAACTACTGAGTGAGAATTTTAGACAAATCATTAGACTGTTTGAGGAATCCTCTAATTTAGTAAAAGGTGATATCATGGACTTCTGTTCTACTAGGAAAGTTCATTTTTCTAAAGAACCCATCGTAGACAAACATTACGGAACATATTGTGCTCACATCATACGTGAGGCAAAATGGAAAGATGTAAAATATAATGAACGAGAAGCTCACCTTGCAGGATTTGAGAACACTGTCGAAATGAGGCAATGCCTTGAGAAACGTTATGGAAGCAAGTTGCAAGACGATACTGAAATTAGAATAATTAGATACAAATGGTAAGACAAACACATCATAAAAATAAAACTTAGAATGAAGCCTAAAAATTGGGTCATTGACGCAGGATGGAAGTTGAAAAAATAATGCCTAATGCAAGACGTAGACAACAATTTTTCCCTTTCAAGTTATGGACCAGCTAGGCTTTTGAAGTATGGTGATGTTTATGGTGACAAAGTCATCCCATTCTATTGCAGAAACTCCCTTTCCATTTCTCTCTATTAGCTTAGCTTTCTAAAATTTTAAATCTGCACAGCCTAGAATAGGCTAAAATATAGAACGAGAAGGTAGTATAATGACCTCACTTGACCGTTTAATCCAAACAATTTTCTCGCTTTTTATTGTGATACTGCTAGCCTACATCTTTACTACAGTTTTATCAGAGTTGTCACCATTGTTGTCAATCTTGTTTATTCTCGCTATTCTTGTAATCGTATATGGAATACTAAAGAAATTGTTCAGGAGTTTCTAGCAATGCCCAAAAAGAACTGGACAAAATTAGGCGCAATGATTGGTTTTGTTGCTTTAATAGTGATGATGCTTTTTTCTATTTACGCCATTACAGGAATCGATATGGCTCTGAAGTATTTCGCTCTTACTATTGTACTACTGCTCGCTTTATTCGTCTATTTTGAGTTTCTCAAAGAATATCCGACTTCACGCTCACAAAAAACATGATAGCTGAACCGAAAGAACTAATCAGAATAGTGAAAGGGTGAATGGGTAAAGACGCTGAAAATGCGGCATTTTTCAAGAGGCAAAAAGAACTATGCGAAAAATATAATG
>CAZXCX010000252.1:0-1859 GCA_964639375.1 uncultured Candidatus Bathyarchaeia archaeon | reverse complement strand
CGAGTTCTGGCCCGAAAAGTCCTTCTGTTTGGCCGAAAACTGCTCCTATGACGTCTGGTTTTTCCACGACGCCGTTTATTTCGAATTTGGCGTGTATAACATACTTTATGGTAAAGGTTTGGGATGTTCCCGTAAGTGTTAGCCTCCTATTTTATGATATTTGAGTTAATTTAATCACATGACGCGAGTTATTTTTCGCGGCTCACGAGATTATTGACTATTATTATTTATTACTTTTATGAATTGGTAATCTTGCTCTTTAAGGTTTCTGAAGGCAACGCCTAATACAGAACATTCTGCTGCTTTCTGACTTGATGCTGTTGTGGTTTTGAATTTTTCTATGGGAGGTCAGCGTCGTTTGAAAAGCCTCTGCTTTCCCAAAAACCTTTGTAGTTCACGTTGTCGGATAGCTCAATCTCTGTTATCCATTTTATCCATTTGTATCCGTACTTGCTCTCAGCCACAAGCTGGAATGGGAACCCTCTTTCAGGTGGAAGGACTACACCGTTCATTTTGTACGCGATAAGTATGTCGTTGTCTAAGATGTAGTCTAGTGGAAGGGAAGTTGAGTAGCCGTCATAAGCGTAAAAGATTACAACTACGGCTTGAGGGTCGATTTCCGCTTCGTTGAGCAAGTCTTTCAGCAAAAAGCCTTCCCAGAGAATCTTCACTGACCAGCCTTCTACGCAGTGAAGCGTTATGACCTTCTGGTATTTCTGGAACCCGTTAATTACATCGTCGTAAGTGTATTCTACAGTCTTATTCACTAGTCCCGTTATTGTCAGGCGGTAAGTTGACGCGTTTACGTGTTGCGGTCCTTTGATGGAGTTTTCCGTGAAGTCGCCTATCGATGAAAGGTCTTGGCCTTCGTACTCGCGGATTTCTTCGGGATACAGCATCCGTGGCGTGGTTTGCCAATAAATGCCAGCGATGATGAGGACGATGAGCAGCAACACGACTGCAACGATAAATATTCCCTTAAAACGTTTTACTTTCTCCATTCTATCATGTTAAATACGAGCAATGTCAACCTTATATTTCTTCCCAACAAGCAACGCGAAATTGCTTGTTAGAAACAACGAGAACAGCGCTTATTTGCTCTCGGAGACTATAGCCCCCTTATATAAAGGCTGAACTTTAGCTTGAAGAAACGATTCAGCTTTGGGTTATCAAAGGAAACGGCAGTTTTAATTCGTTGAGGCGGCAGTTTTTGTGTGTAAAGTGCGCAGGTATGCGGTGAGGCTTTCCACGCATTGGATTTCTTTTCCCACTAAAGCTGAAAGCTCACGCCAAAACTTAACGTTCGGCTTTATCTTCGTTCTTTCCAGACTCTGTTTGAGGCGCTTTGTTCCTTCTTTTCCGCGCCTGTCAAAGTCCAAAAAGAGAATTACCTCTGACGCGCCCATCTTTTCTATTTCAGAGACAGCGTCCAAAAAGGATTTTCCGCCAGTCTTAACCGTTAGCACTGTGCCAGCTACGCCTAAGGCGCGAAGGGCGTCAACGTCCTTTTTCCCTTCTACCACGATGGGCTTTCCTTTTGCAGACTCTTCCGCTAACGCGTTTAGGATTTTGAGGATTTTTTCTTCTTTCTCTTTAAGCCGCGTCGACAAGACGGTTTACCTTGTTACCTTAGCTTTCCGAACGGTGTCTAAACAGTTTTTTGCTTCAGTGTTAGTCGCGAAGTATCGCCTTACAGGCTCAAGTATCTCGGCAAGTTCTTCCGCGACGCCGTTCTTGAGGTCTTGCGGGTGAAGCTTGCCCTGCGCGTAAGCCGCTTTGAACTCGTTGAAGCTGTGGAATTCTATGGTGCCGCCGAATTTGGCTGGTCGCTCTATGGTGAACGCGGGTTTTTCTCGGAA
>CAZXCX010000251.1:0-1863 GCA_964639375.1 uncultured Candidatus Bathyarchaeia archaeon | reverse complement strand
GAAGTTCCGCCTTTGACGCTTATGCGGGCTGATGGCACAACGCTTTACACGACGCGCGATGTTGCTTACACTATGTGGAAGTTTAGCCGGGCGGAAAGGGTTATAAACGTTATTGGGATGGAGCAGTCTTTAGCGCAGTTGCAGCTGAAATTAGCTCTGTATGCGCTGGGCTACGGTAAATACGCTGACAACTTTGTTCATTTTGCTTACAACCTCGTTACTCTTCCAAGCTATAAAATGTCCAGTCGGCGAGGGCGCTATATCACTTTCGATGCTGTTCTTGACGAAGCGGTTGAACGAGCCTACGAAGAGGTTTCGAAGCGTTCGCCTCAGTTGTCAGAAGAAGAAAAGCGAAATATCGCCAACTTCGTCGGCATCGGCGCTGTGCGTTACGCTCTTGTTGATGTTGATGCCTCCAAACCCGTTGTTTTCACGTGGGATAGAGTGCTGAACTTCGAAACTAACAGTGCGCCTTACGTGCAATACGCTCATGCAAGGGCGTGCAGCATCCTGCGTAAAGCCGCAAGAGAACCAGAAAACGCAGACTTCGCGCTTTTGAAGGAAAAACTGGAACGCGAGCTTGTTCTATCTTTAGCCAGTTTTCCAGACGCGTTCATCGAAGCCACAGAATATCTTAAACCCAACTTAATTGCGGATTTTGCCAATGCGCTGGCGGACAAGTTTAACACTTTCTATAACGCGTTGCCCGTTATAAAAGCGGAACCGCAAGAACTCAGCGACGCAAGACTAGCTTTAACGGACGCCATACGAATCGTGCTTCACAACGCTCTAAACCTAATCGGGATAGTGGCGCCAGAAAAAATGTAACCCGAACAAGTGGTTTCCTGATTGTTGCGGAGAATAAGCTGTAGAAAAGACTATAGCCCCCTTATATAAAGGCTGAAACAGAGATTGAATCGCGGTGTAGAACTAGTGTTTGACTATTAGGCATTGTGCCTCTTTGGCAGGTTTTATGCTTTAGCTTTTTAGTGGTTAGTTTTGTCGAATTGAGGTTACCATATTCGAAAGCATGTTTCTTTGTCTGGTTGCTCAACGGTGGGTTCTGTCCAAAAATGATAAATTTCATATATAAGTCACCTAATCTACAACGAGGTGCAAGCTAATGAGCGACTCATACTTCAACAAAAAACTAGAACCGATAAAGGTCAAAGAAAAAAGCATTTCACAGCTTCTGGCTGAAATGAGCCGAACCGCTTATCAAGGAAGAAAACTCGGCGAAGCAGTTGATGTTTGGGAAAACATGTTGAAAGAAAAAGACTTAACCATCGTGATGGGCTTTGCGGGTTCAATGAGCACCGCAGGACAATGGACGATAGTAAACTGGCTTATGGAAAACCGATTCATTGATGTTTTAGTTTCAACTGGCGCCAACGTTTCAGAAGACATAGTTGACGCCATGGGATTCGGCTACTGGCAAGGTAGCCACATGGCAGATGACGAAGTCCTTCTCAAAGCCGACGTTAATCGTTATTATGACGTGTTCGGGAAGGAAACTGACTACCGCAAAATGGAAGAGCTAATAACAGACTTTGTGTTAACGCTGAAAACCGATTTTAACTACTCTTCAGCTGAGTTCTTTCACTTACTCGGCAAATACCTCAGCAAAAAAGGCATAAAAAGCATAGCCGCAGTAGCCGCCGAAAATAACGTGCCCATTTTCAGCCCAGCCATGACCGACAGTGCTTACGGAGAAACTTTCCTTATGGCAAAAAACCAAGGCCACAGCGTGGTCTTAGATTCAGTTAAAGAATTCGACCAATTCGTAAGCATTGGCACCAAAACGAAAGACGTAGGCGTAGTCTACATCGGCGGGGGAGTGCCAAAAGACCTAACGCAACTCAT
>CAZXCX010000250.1:0-1880 GCA_964639375.1 uncultured Candidatus Bathyarchaeia archaeon | reverse complement strand
TTAGATACAGCCTAGCCTCGTACATGTCCAGCGTGTCTGGCACGCGCACCCACAATTCTATGCGCTTGCTGTCAGTCACGAACTCGTAAGTCCAACTAGTATTAAACGCTGGCACATCGGCGATTTTTCCGCTTACCGCGTGGGTGTACCACCTGTCACATTCAACGTTCTCAATAATCATGAAAGTAGCCTGCTCAGCACCGTTGCTCTCTCTCGCATCATTCACTATCACGAACGTGTAATTGCCCGAACTAGCAGGGACAAAAAACGGGTCATCAACCGTCGTGCCCAAATGCTCAGGAAGACCAGCCGCCTCAGTGTGCATGCTCTCCAACTTGCCCTCTGGGTCATAGACGTAAATGTCATAGTCTGTCTTCGGCGCCGCGCCCGTGTGCACCCAAGCACCATAACAGTAAACATGATAGCTGTGACCAGCCGACAGCGGACAGACAACAGTCCAGTTCTGGCCAATAGGCACTTGTGACTCGTTAAGGTAAACGGGAAAAACAGGCTTCTCAACATACGTCCAGTTGCCCAAAACTTCATCGTTAAAATAAGTATGAACGTACCGCTGATACTCTGGCAAAACTTGCGCTTCAACGCTGACTCTCAGAGTAAAGAATAGCAAAGCAACCACGGCTACGACGGCCAACAACTTTTGCACGTTCTTTGCAGACAACGAGGTCAAGTTTTAACACTGATTACGCCTTTTGTTTACGCTTAAGCATATCTGTTATGAAATCTAACTCTGAATTTAAAGTCCGAATCCGAACGGAATCTTCATGCGCGTCAACACCAAAAAAGTAAAAGCGCCTCCCCACGATATAAAAAAAGGAAACCCCTATGCCCACAGAACACAAAATCATACTCGGAAACAGCCAACAAATGCCCGAACTAGCCGACGCCAGCATCCAGTTAATGGTAACCTCTCCGCCTTATCCAATGATAAAAATGTGGGACACCCAGTTCAGTGCGATAAACCCGCAAATCGCCACGCTATGGCACGCCTTAGAAGCCGACGGTCGAGAAGAAACCGTAACCCAAATCTACGATGCTATGCATGAAACCCTCGCCAAAACTTGGCGCGAAGCCTTCAGAGTCTTAGCGGACGGCGGCATAGCGTGCATAAACATCGGCGACGCAACCCGCACAATCAACGGCAAGTTCCGCCTTTTCCCCAACCATTCCCGAATCATTGAGCACTGCGAAAACACAGGCTTCACCACTCTGCCCTACATATTATGGAAGAAGCCAACCACAAAACCGAAATACAAGGGAAAAGGCGCATTCCTCGGCTCCGGCTTCCTGCCACCTAACGCCTACGTCACCTTAGACTGCGAATTCATACTAATCTTCAGAAAAGGAAAACTCAGGCGATTTCCACCTCACGACAAGCGCCGCTACGAGAGTGCCTTCACAAAGAACCAACGCGACGAATGGTTCACGCAGATATGGGACATAACAGGCACACGCCAAAAAACGAGCCAAATAGAACGAAGAATTGCCGCTTTCCCAGACGAAATCGCAGATCGGCTTACCAAAATGTTCAGCGTGAAAGGCGACACCGTGCTCGACCCCTTCTTGGGTTCAGGCACAACAACTAAAATCGCAATGCAAAACGAGAGAAACAGCGTAGGCTACGAAACAGACGAAAGTCTACTCCCACTGATAAAGAAGAAGATAAACCTCGAACCAACAGCATGCAAACTAAGCATAATAAAACGCGAGAATTAACCCTCAAAAACGAAAGGATTTATAAAAAACCACAATTTTTGATATTCTAACCAGAGAAAAGCCTGTTGCTCAGCGATTTTAACCCTTATGGCGAATATTTATTCTTTATTCAGGTTTTGCGGGGCGCAACGCAAAATAAAAAAGTT
>CAZXCX010000249.1:0-1887 GCA_964639375.1 uncultured Candidatus Bathyarchaeia archaeon | reverse complement strand
CCGTTCGGCAAAGGAGAAATCTACTCATGAAACTCTACAAAAAAGAAGGCAACATACTTCAAATTCTAAGCTTCCCAACCGAGAACGCCGAAAAAGGCGACTACCTTCTGGTTGAAGACTCAGACGCTAGAAAAGCGTTAATCGCCCAAGTGATCGACGTGCAGTTCGCAAGCATCCCAGGCGTACTTGAAGAGTTACTACGCACGCTTCCAGACGGCGGCGAACCAATCCAAGGTGAAGACATCGACCCGCTGGAAATCGCCCCGCACATCACATACATCCAAGATGCCAGCCTGCTCATCTGCAAGATAAGGGCAACACTGGAAAACGAAATGTTAAGCCCCAGCAGCTCTTGGCTTCCTTCTCGCTCGCTGTCGAACATCAAAAAATTGTCAATTCCAATGCTGCTGAAACTCGCCAAGGTTGAGGGAAAACTGCCCATAATCCTCGGCGGCACCAAAGACTCATCGCTCCTAACCATCGACGCTTCATCACTGGACGGCAGGCTGAACATCATAACTGGCAAGAAAGAAACCGGCAAATCCCATCTTTCGAAACTCTTGATGGTAAACCTCATAGGCTACAAGGCTACAGTTGTCATCTTCGACTTGAACGGCGAATACTCAAGCTTAGGAATGACGGCGGACGGAAAAAGAAACATGCACTATGATAAAATTCACGTGTTAACGCCATCGCAAAACTTCAAAGTAGCCCTTGAGCAACTGCACCTAAACGTGGTAATGGGCATATTAATCCACGCGCTGTACTTGCCTGGGGTGTCAGCCCGTGAGTTCAGGCGCATCTGGAAAACCCTGAAAGAGAAAGGATGCCTCACGTTGCACGAGTTGGGCGAGGCACTACGAAACTTGAACTGTAACCAGCAAGTCCGCGACGCACTGTCCTCACGTTATCACGCTCTCGTCAACTCGGGCTTTTTCACTGACAGTCCTGCAGAAGCGACGCTTCTGGAAGAGTGCTTGCTAAAATCTAAGGAACAGGGCGGTGCCATGGTCATAAACCTGCGAAACACATCCACAATCGACCGCCAAATAGTAGTTGAGTACGTTCTCGGAAAACTCGTTGACTCTTTAACGAGCTGGAAGCTAAAAGCCGTGTTTCTCTTCGCTGAAGAGGCTCACCTTTACCTCCGCGAAACGTATTGGGATGACATAGTCACGCGCATGAGGCATTTCGGAATCTTCACCACTTTTATAACTAACCAGCCTGACACCATTCGTGAGAACATTTACCGCCAAGCAGACAACATATTCCTCTTTAACTTCACAAACGAGCATGACTTAGATGTGGTGTCCCGAGCCGCACGCGTGGACGCGGAAACGGTCAGATCCATTGCACGCGACTTGCCGCCGCATCACTGCCTCACTTTAGGAAAAGTTGTGCGAGATTTTCCGATAGTTACGAGAGTCAGAGCTTTAGACCTCAAAACCATGGGAGAAACAAGGCTGTTCTTCAAAGATACAAACCATGGTTTTCCAGCCTCTGCCTATTCCCCTGAAAGAAGCGCCTGAAGGATTCTGTTAAATCGTATTCTTCCACTTCGTTGAACGGAACCCACTTCAAAGCATCAGCGTCGCTTGCCGCTTTAGGCTTACCGCTTTTCACTGTTACAAGATAATCGACAATCACAAAATGGTATTTCACCGCGCCTCTTTCACCCAAGCTAATATGATCAACCACGTCAACAAGCCGTGGCTCATACACATCCAAGCCTGTCTCTTCTTTCACTTCGCGGATTACCGCTTGCTCAATATTCTCACCCAGCTCTACTAAACCGCCTGGTACGCTCCATTGTCCTTTGCCCGGAGCGTTCTTTCTTTTTTCAAGCAGAATTTTGTTTTCATTGAGTATTATGGCGCCGACGCCTAC
>CAZXCX010000248.1:0-1898 GCA_964639375.1 uncultured Candidatus Bathyarchaeia archaeon | reverse complement strand
TCGGTTGGAAGAAATACTACATAAGGATGTAATTTTACACTCAATAGTAACCCTTTGTAATCTTGTCACGCCTTTGACATTTAAGAATTTTGGCTTTTGGTTATGCTTGAGTTTTAACGGCTTGTTTTCTTGTGCCCTCTAGTGCTCTCGGAGACTATAGCCCCCCTTATATAAAGGTCTGAAACACAGGTTGAACCAAAGCATTGATTAATCCGTTCTTTTGGAGAATAGTTCTGTTCTTCGGGGAGAATTATTAGGCTCATCTAGCTGTTTTTCTATGGTTTTATGTGCTGTACGAGTGTTGTCTTCGCTGAAATGCTTATAGTAGCTGATGTTCCCGCCGCTTGAGCGGGACTCTGACTTATTTGCATGCTTGATTCGATTCGGCGGCAAGTCCCATATTCGATGTATGTTTGGCCGCTTATGGTCATGTTCACGGTGAAAGGTGGACTAGTGTAATTACCGCTTGTTGGAAGTTTGATGCTCATGGTGAGATTGCTTACGGTGTCTACTTTGAAGACCTCATATGTTCCAGCGGGAACCGTGATGTTTTGGACGCCTCCAAACGTAATCGTCATGTCCCCCGTTATGCTGACATTCGAGTTCCCACTGTTCACTGGGACTTGCCAGTTATCTCCTACCTTGACCTCTGGCTTGTCAAGCAGTACGGTGGCAAACGGGTCCGTGCTCATGTTCGAAACCAACACCTCTTCTGTTCCTTCCAACCTGAAATACCCAGTGTATCCCGTCTTGCTCATTTTTTCAATGTAAGAGATTGACATGGGCGTATTCCCCAATTTTGCGGTTACAGTGTGATTCAAACTGTAGTATTCACCGTCGAAACCCACGACTTCTACAATTTCAGTCGAGTTGATGCTCGTTTCCCCTGGATATTCTGGAGGCAATGAATTATCAGCCATTTGAGTTGTTAACGTCTCTACAGTGTTGTAAATCATCTTTTCACCAACCGTGTACTCCACGCCAAGCGGTATCGTTGCCGCACCTTGCGGAACCAAAAGCGCAACGGCAATAACTGCAATCGCAACTATCGCTGCAATGGCATAAAGTTTCTTTCCCAACCTCTTACTGCCAGCAGTTCGCAACGCAGGCTGACTTGGCGCGGAAGGAGTTTCGGACGGAACAGAATTGACTTTGCCCCGCACTTATCAGCACCTGTTTTATAATAGGTTTTAGAAGATTTTAGGTTTTCTGACTAACAATTTTATCAACTAAAACTCATATTCACGTCTTATCATAGCGAACCCATTTTCCTACTATGATACGCCTTCTAAATTCTGCTTTTAGCTCATCTATTTCATAGTGGCAGTTTTCGCAAACGTACACATGGGTTTCACCTTTTTTTAGAACGAGTTCGCCTTTCTTGCATTTAGGGCATTTTGCCATCCTTGACCCTTCAATCAACTGTTAAGGGAGCATGTTTAAAAGAATTATCCTGTGGCAAAACAGCAAAAAATCATCGTTTTCTATTTAGTCACGGCATTCAGCCGCAACAGCGATGTGCAATAGCTTTTTTAGTCTTCAGCTTTATTCTTTTCCGCGGTGTGTTAAAACGGCTACAGCTGAATGGGTTCCCGCCGACGGAGACACTTTAGCTACAAAAGACGGCTTCATCTTCAACACCTTCGGATACGAGCACCCAGACAACCGAGTTTTCGCGTTTCTCAAGTACATCCCCGCCGAATTCAAAGCACTTTTCAACGTCCACATGCTGGAGCGCACATGGAAATACGGCGAGACCCAGCTTTTCCGAGCGGAAAAACTTTACACCGCCAAGAACTACACGACATTTATTGAGACGTTCCGAAAAAATTTTCCCGATTATGTTTACTACTGCTACCTGCGCAACAAGGAGCTAATCACCGCACCGCTAAACTTAA
>CAZXCX010000247.1:0-1904 GCA_964639375.1 uncultured Candidatus Bathyarchaeia archaeon | reverse complement strand
AATTCATCGAGCCCGAGTACATAAGAAAACGTAACAGTCCTCCAGAAGAACCGAAGGAAGAGGCGGAGGAGTAAAATGTCCAAGAAAGTGACTAAAAAGGAAGAGGCACCCGCCGAAGAAGCGAAAAAGGAAGAGGTAAAACCTCCAAAAGTTGAAAAGGCTAGGCCAGAAAAGAAGAAAAAAGAGGAAAGGGGCGTTCACGCCTTGTACAAAGTAGAGGGCGAGAAGGTTACGAGACTGCGCCCAACTTGCGAGAGATGCGGTCCAGGATACTTCATGGCTAATCACCAGGACAGATACACTTGTGGGCATTGTGGTTTTACACGGTACAAGCAGGTTGAAAAATAAGCAGTTTTAAATTCTAAACGCGCACATACTTTCTGATGATTTAGATGATTAGAGTTAACATAGCTATAACGAATATTTCAGCAGAACGCTTCTGGGATATCAGAAAACCGATTCCGCCCATCCAAATAGGCACGAACATCAACGTTGTAGGGATGGAGAAAAAGGCGGATGGCACGCTTGAAGTCCCGTTTGTTTTGGCGATAAATTATAACCCTTCGATAGCGCAGATAAGCCTGAAAGGAAGCGCTTACGTCTCTGGCGACAAAAGCGAAATCGAGAAAGTCCTCAAGGATCATGAAGAAAAGAAACCGCCACCACCCCTGATCGTGCAGTCAATATCCAACGTTGTCTTCATTGAATCCGTCCTCATATCAAGAACACTGAACATTCCACCACCGATACCGTTACCGCAAATACCCCAAGCAAAAGCGCCGAGTTCAAAGCCGGCTGGGAGAGACTACAGCGCTTAGCCTTAATGGCAAGTTCGCTATTTTTAAATATCAATGGACCAAGCGCCGCAGTCAAGTTCAGAATATAATCGAGATCGATTATACTATCGCTTTTCTGGAAATAACCAGTGATTCTCTGCAAGTTTCAGTCTTTATATAAGGGGGGTATAATCTTGTGATAGCGATAGAGACCCGATTGAACCCCAGTTATTGATAGATATGCAAGAACACGCAATCAGGCATGTGTTGTATCAACAGCACAAATAGCGGAAACTACCTAAAAAATCATCAAAACAGTAGACAAAAGGTGGAAAGTCGAAAAGTTGCTTATTTCAGTGGCACGTACATCGAAGACCGAGACGCACCAATACCTGGAGTTCCATGTCTAACTGGCTTGTTTGTTACCGCAAACTCGCCCAAGTAGTGCCCGATCATCTCAGGCTTTATCTCCACAGGCAAAAATTCTCTGCCGTTGTGAATTAGAATTTTCACTTCCACCATTTCTGGCAGAATAATCATGTCTCGCACATGAGTTTTGATGGTGACATCTTCCCCCTTCTTGACGGCTTCTTGAGCTTCGCGAATCTTTTCCAGCAGTATCCGCTGCTCAGGCGTCAAGCCCCGTTGGAGACTTCTTCTCTGCCTTGAGGGAAGCAGATTAATGAATTCGTCCATGGACATGCCTTGCAAACTGTTGAGATTGTGACCGCGATACATGAATTCTTTCGGCATTTTTTCTTCACCTTACTTTTAAATTCTTTAGATGCTATAAACGTTCTGTCATCTTGTTCTTCGTTTCTTCTTCTGCCCAGCACCTCTAGCCGCGATCAAGCCGACTTTTTGTCCTGGCGGTGCACCATGAGAAACTGTGGTTACTTTGCGAGCGCTTTTCTTGCTGCTACCGTATGGGTGTACAGCGGCCACCATAGCTCTTCCGCGGGTTCTCGGGTACTTATGCCCCTTTGCTTTCATTAGATGGAATTTTTCTCCTGCCTTAAGGAAAGGCTTCTCTGTTCTGCCCCCGCCGGAAACCACGCCTATGGTTGCCATACAATAATCATTAACGTACCGTGTACGTCCAGACGGTAATTTAATCATTGTGCCTTG
>CAZXCX010000246.1:0-1909 GCA_964639375.1 uncultured Candidatus Bathyarchaeia archaeon | reverse complement strand
GCTAGCCAGTTCAGTCTGCCAAAAGCGTCGGTGTCATCAGGAAGCACTCTCACGTTCTTTTTTTCATAAATCATTTTTCATCGTGATACATTTTGTTCTATAGACTTAAAAATGCTATGTGGCGTGTGCGCACTAAGAGATACCTATCTAAGGCTGTCTTGACTGTTGTCTTTCAACTCTCGCTTGTTTTTTCTTCTTGCGAGCCTCTTCTCTTTCTTTCTTTTTTCGAGGCTGAGGTTTTACCCGATCTCGTTCTCCTGTTTCTCCTTTCTTCCGCATGTCACGGTCTCCTTCTCATAAAAGAAATGACTCATCTCTTTCGTGAAGCTGTTCCTTGTCTTCATACAACTAAGTCAGCAGAGTTTTTATGACTTGTGGAGAGAAATATTGATTGACACAATTGAGGCGCTAAACGTGTTGGTTGGACTAAACTTCAGTCTATTCTCTCAATTTCATATCTTTATCGCAGCAAACATGAACGCAACGAGTGCACGATACCCCTTTGGGATGTTTACCATCTGCAGTGCAACTCTTCGCAACCTTCAGTTCGAGTCCGCATTTCTCGCAAACATAAACCTGACCTGATTTCATATCATGACAGTGCACTATAATTAAATCACCTCTTACAGATAAGTTGAGAAACATACTTCGGTATTTAAATTTTTTAATATAACACGTGCGCTAACTTCCATTGGCGGATTTCGAAGTCAAAAACCATATGGAAAAAGTTAGAAGGCTTGTCTCAAAACAACGAAGCTATAGGCATACACTCTTGGTCGATGTTCAACCAGTGACGAGAGTCGTTGGTTTGTCACAGTAAACAAGAGTGCCTACTCCAGTTGCTACCACCTTGACTTTGTTTCCGCAGGTCTTGCAGAAATAGACTTCATCAAGCTCAGTCATAGATTTTTCACCTCAAACCCTTTCAAATCACAAACCGTTAGCCGCAAATAGCAAATTAACAAGAATTAACCTAGCAAAAAGCGCTCGCGCACTTCCTTACGGATTTTGTAATGCGCTTCTCAGTGTGTTCCTCACTCTTATTATGTTGAGATGGTCTTGTGTTCAAACAAAATCGCTTTGTGTTGATGTTTTGGTTAGTTGGATTAAAATTTAGTCAAAAGTGGGTCTGGACAATCCTTGTTACGCTGATAGTTTTATACGTGAGAAATATAGCACAATTGGTTACTTTTTTCTTTCCCTTCAAGTTCTTCTTCGGCCATCTCCATTTCTTGCAATAAAGAAAATCCAGTTAAATGAATATGACAGGAACATTTGTGGCAACGTATAACAACTTCTTCCAAGCCGCGACTGTTGACTTTTGAACCCAGAATGGAGTAAACCGTTTCAGTCTCGTCGTCTGGAGATATCTCAGTTCCGCATCTTGGACAAGCAAAGTCTCCGTTTCCTTCTATTTTTTTCAAGTCTATCTTGTATGCATGCATTTGCCTCATTGTTCTTGCCTCCTTTGTAGTTTGATAATTTCAATACAGCCTCAAGTTGGAGAAGTTATTTACGGGTTTTTCCGATTTCAACCCTAATCTATACCTAATTAGTTTTGATTGTATTATACCTCAGAAAGAGCGTATACTCGATTCCGACTATACCCTATCTCCGTACCTTATAATGATATGATATTTTACTACCCTACCCCTCATTTACTGCTTTGAATAAGCACATGTGTTCTGAATCGCGTATACTGCCCTGAGTGCATGCCTCTGCTTTCCATTAGTCACCGTGAAATTGGTTGGTTGGACTAAATTTTAATCCAAACCAACCAACGATATTTCTTTTTCACAATTGACATTTCTGTTTATTCTTTTCTGTCGAATCTTTTCATGCATTCTGGACAGATTTTTTGTTTGCGTGCTCTTTCTTTTTGAGTTTGAAAGAATTTTTTGCAGACACG
>CAZXCX010000245.1:0-1919 GCA_964639375.1 uncultured Candidatus Bathyarchaeia archaeon | reverse complement strand
GAAGAGAGTGGGAAAGCCTCAGCGAACTTGCCTTCCACGTGGTCTTGGGAGAAGAGCTTTACCGTTACACGAAAACCACGCCGCAACACGTCAAGGCCGCGAAAATACTGAAAGAAAATGGAGTTGAAATAAGAGCAGGCGACCTGATTAGCTTCGTTAAAACCTTTAGAGAGCCTCACGTGAAGCCTGTTGAACTGGCGACAAAAAACGAGGTGGATGTTGACAAGTACGTCGCCTATTTGCAGTCCACTTTTGACCAAGTTCTGGATGCGCTGGGGCTGAGCTTCGACGAAATCATTGGGTTAACGAAACTTGAGAGGTTTTTAGGGTAATCATTTTTCGGCAACAACTTTTAGTCCACGAGACTTCAAAGGTTCAATAATGCTTGGACGGCTCAGTATTGAAAGCAAAGCGTAGCCTATAACAGCCACTGCGATTAAGCTGCTGATTGTTATACTGACGATCATACCAGCCCATGCTGGCAGAGTGCCGAAGAGTTCTGGCGGCGGAAAGAAAAGCCAAAGATAACCGCCCACGATGAATCCAATGGGCAAAGCTCCGATAACGCATGCTAGCAGGCGACGTTTTCTTAAGAACAGAACAAAGCAAGCAGCGATCAGGTTGGCTATCGGCCCGAGAATTACATCTGGGGCGCCGATGAAGTAGTAGGCGTTAGTCAGGAAGCAGCCTATTGTGACTCCGCCGATTATTGGCCAGCCGAATAATACTGCTAAAGCGATCATGAAGTCAGCGACACGCAACTGTATGGGACCATAAATTGTGGGGTTACCCACAGAAACCGTCTGAACAAGATTTATTACTACGTACAGTGCCGCAAAGACAGCAGTTGAAGTCAAATCTCGACTATCGAATTTCAATCCGTTTCACCTCCTACACCGGGGTTTGTTTGGCGGAACGGGTGGAGGCCCACCTACCCGCCCATTAACTTTAAGCACATGCAAGTTGCCTATTAAAACTTATTGAATTTCAGCGAAGACCCCGTTAGGAATATTTTTTGTGTAGCCAGTACCGCAGTCGTCGAAACAGTTAAGTTAAAAGTGGCCACGGTAGCTCGATAAGCACGGCAATGGACATGAAAATCACCATGAGCAGGGATATTAGAGCCACTACTTGGTGTTCAGTCAACGGTCGACGGTAAGTTATGAGCGTAACCAAGCTCCGCCTTTGATCAGACACAAGTTTCTTTCCGTCAAACGAAACACTTGCTCTCTTTTTAAACAAGAATATAGTCAACAATATCAGAGCAGAGTTAAAAATGTAGGGAAGAATCGAAACCAACAAGCTCGATTTTAGATCCGTGATTACTGCGAACGAGGCTATCGTCATGCCTATGGCGAATGAGCCAGTGTTGCCGACGAAAATCTTGCCTTTGAAGTTTAAAGCGGCGAGAGCAAGCCAGAGGATTAAGGGTCCAAGCATGAGAAGTAGGTATGAAAATTGCGACAGAACCATCAGCCCGATTAGAATTATGGCGGGACAGACTGTTTCCAAACCGTTCAGCCCACCTAACTGGTTTACAGTGTTAGTGACTATCATAACTATCAATGGAATAATTATGAAATAATATGCTTCATGGAACTGTATCATGCCTATGAAAGGCAAAGATATTGACGTTCGTAACCCATTCTCGATTGCTAGGTATATGAGAGGGAGTGCTGCTATTAAGGGCATGAAAGCCTTGTATCGCCATTTCAGATCCATCCAGTCATCCAGCAAACCCATGAAGCCGCCGAATAAGATGCACACCGCCAAGGTTAATGGTGCAGAAACGCCGTTTGAGGCTTTGGCGATGCCAGAGAAATAGATCAAGAAAAGATAGACGGTTGTGAATAGGACGTAGATCACGCCTAACCCGTTGGGAACTAATGGTTTGCCTATCTTGTGCTGGTCGGGAACTT
>CAZXCX010000244.1:0-1920 GCA_964639375.1 uncultured Candidatus Bathyarchaeia archaeon | reverse complement strand
CGTACTAAAGCTTTGCTTATTTCAGTTCAGTAAAACCGCTGAGAAACTTTGATTAGGTTGTGTGCGCATATAACCAATAGGTGTAGTGTAACGAATGAGTTTATCACCTACTAAACGTGAAATATTAGAAACCATGTTATTGCACGACAAACCCATAAGACCGATACAGATAGCGAAGGAAATTGGAAAAGAATTCCCTTCCGTTATGATGCACATAATTGGGCTTAGTCGCATGGGATACGCAACCTCGCCTGAAAAAGGACAGTACACTATAACGGAAAAAGGCAAAAAAGCGCTTGGCGTGCCCGAGATCAATAGAGATAACGCGAGAGCAATATTAGCGCACGTGCCACATGATAAATCATTTCACTTTTACGCGAGCGTAGGAAAACCGTTAAGCCTCAATGCGCATAGCCTTCAGGATTTTCGTGACAAGATTCTGAAAGTCAATGCGGACTCCATAGATTTTCACATGAGCCGGGGAGATTTTGAAGCTTGGTTTGCAGGACTCGGAGATGTGGAGCTTGCGAAAAAAACAGCGCTGTTAAAAGAAAAGAAAATGGTTGGAGAGGAACCGCGTAGAAGGCTGCATGAGATTGTTGAGAATCGGTGCATAGTATTAGCTAGAATGGCTGAGCATGCGGTTTCGCCTGAGTGATTCAGCTATTACTTCAGGGATTTGAAGCGTTTTCCGAGCTTTCCCAGAACTTGCTGTATCGTCGTGTACTCCATCTCTTCGGCGCTTAAACGCGCTGGTTCAAATTCGCCCATGTTCCGCAGCGCGCAGGCGTTGTACATGGCTTCACGCCTCGCCAAAGCAAAAGCGGGGTCATCGAACAAGTCAGCAATCATGGGGTTTCCTTCATCATCGCATGAAATTTGGCCGTTTGCTACTTGAAAGCCTATGGCAACGATTCTTGGCGGACCGTCGAAGACTGTGCATTTTGATGCTTTCAGTCCTACTGGCATAATTGGACCCCAATGGCTTCCTCGCATCCATCCTTGTACGAAATAGCTGTGCATGAAAGGCACCAAGATTTCGCCTACGGCTGGAAGACCGTGTTGCGCTCGGGCAATCATGACGGGGTCATCTTTTCCCACGTATTTTCCAGCTATCAACGAGAGCTTACTCACGCTGCTTGAGGCGCAGATCAGGTTGTCGCTTGCTCTCCAGACGCGAGAGACAACATAACGCCCAACAGTTCCAATTAGAGCTATCAATTCGTACATTTCTTCGGGACATTTGAGGATTATAGATTTATTTTCTTTCGTATCTATTACTTCGAATTTGAAGCCGCAAATCATGTGTGGGTCAATAACGAGACCAGCGGTGTTCATTGGATCGGCGAAAATGCGGAAGAGAGGATAGTTGAATGAGCCGGCAGAGGTTTTGTCAGCCGCGAAAACTACGATTGGATCAGAGGTTCTCTCCTCTATCTCCATTTCTGCAACGCCAGGACCCATTCCGCGGACGTTCCCGCTGAACGCGGTCTTCAAAAGGTCTTGGCCTGCGGCGTAGAGCTTCAGCTTTGAAGCTTTGTTTGCACATTCTTTGAATGTGTCCCAAGCGAGCTTGTGAATTTCTTGGTTTTGTTCTCCTTTTTCATGCACCATGAGCAGTTCAAGGTCGTCGCCAGCGTTGAAAACATAAAAGTTGTTTATAACGCCTTTTTCTACTGCTTTTTTTAGGCTTTTCTCAGCGACATCAAACAGAGGTTTAGGAACAATATAGTGTCCAGCTAAAGAGCCGACATCACACTTGATTATGGAGATCGTGACTTTGTTTGGCAACACACAACCCCGAGTTAATGCTCAGCCGAAGTGAATTTAAGTTTTTCATATGTTACGGAAAAAAAGCTTGGAGAAACTATGAAATAATAAGAGTTGCATAGTCAAGTGCAGGAGTGTGATGGCGCTGAG
>CAZXCX010000243.1:0-1927 GCA_964639375.1 uncultured Candidatus Bathyarchaeia archaeon | reverse complement strand
CTTCAAACCGAAACTTCATAGGCAGAATGGGCAGCACCGAAGCAAACGTTTACTTGGCCTCTCCAGCCACTGTAGCCGCTTCCGCCGTAACTGGCAGAATAACCGACCCGCGAGAACTGGAGGTCTCGAAAGCATGAAAGTAACTGGGAACGCCATAAAATTCGGAGACAACGTGGACACAGACGTGATTCTGCCTGGAAAGTACCTAGTTCTAATTGACCCAAAAGAGTTAGCTAAACACGCCATGGAAGGGTTAGACCCAACCTTTCCTGAAAAGGCCAAAAAAGGCGTGATAGTGGTTGGTGGAAAGAACTTTGGTTGCGGCTCCAGCAGAGAACAAGCGCCCTTAGCCTTAAAGCATGCAGGCGTCCAATGTGTGTTAGCTGAGTCGTTTGCGCGCATATTCTTCCGAAACGCCATAAACATCGGCTTACCCGTAAGCGAATGCAAGAGCATCTCAGCCGCCGTGGATAATGGTGATGAACTCACGGTGGACTTCGAAGCTGGAAAAATCCAAAACCTCTCAAAAAAAGAAAGCTTTCAAGTAAGCAAGCTTCCACCCTTTATCCTAGAGATACTTTTGGATGGAGGGCTAATAGAGAACTTGCGAAGGAGATTGAACAAGAAATGACAGAGTACAAAATATCTGTAGTCTCTGGAGATGGAATAGGCCCTGAACTGACTGACGCCACCCTAAAAGTCCTAGAATCAGTCCAGAAAAAATTCGGTGTAAAACTAAACATGGTCGAAACTGATGCGGGAGACGCTTGCTTCCAACGGAGGGGCGTGGCGTTGCCCGAAGATAGCATACAAAAAATCAAAAAATCTCACGCATGCTTGAAAGGACCAGTTGGAGAAACCGCCGCCGACGTCATCGTAAAGCTTCGGCTGATTTTTGACCTTTACGCCAATCTGCGCCCCATAAAGGCTTATCCTGCTGCCGTCGTGGCACGACCAGACATAGACATGATTTTTGTCAGAGAAAACACTGAGGACGTTTACAAAGGCCAAGAGTTCACAATAGGTAACGACACCACAATATGCCTAAGGGTCATCACAAGAAGGAGCTGCGAACGCATAGCCAAGAAAGGCTTCGAAACCGCGAGAAGACGCAACGGCAAAAAGAAAGTAACAGCAGTTCACAAAGCCAACGTCATGCGTGTAACCGACGGACTCTTCGCAAGCGTCTGCAGAGAAACAGCAAAGCAATATCCAGACATAGCCTTTAACGAGCTATACGTGGACGCTGCGGCAATGCGTTTGATAAAAGAGCCACAAAAGTTTGATGTGCTGGTCACTCCAAACATGTTCGGCGACATTCTTTCAGACGAAGCAGCACAGCTAATAGGAGGATTAGGAATGGCTCCAGGCGCGAACATAGGAGATGATTTTGCTCTTTTCGAGCCAATTCACGGTTCAGCGCCGAACAGAGCGGGCAAACAAACAGCGAATCCTATCTCCATGATACTGGCGGCAAAGATGATGATGGATTGGCTGGGCGAACGATACAACGACAATAAATGCGTAGAGGCGGCTAAGGCGATAGAAAAAGGCGTAATCAAAACGCTACGTGAAGGCCAAACAGTTCCAGACTGCGGCGGAAACACCACAACCATGGGAATGGCTGAAGCCATAGCCGCAGCTTTAAAAGTGAAAGCAGGTTGAACAGCATGAAAGCGAAAAGCTCGAATTACATACGCATTTTTGACACTACATTAAGAGATGGCGAGCAAACACCAGGGGTGACGCTAACTATTGAGGATAAGATTGAGATTGCGCGTCAACTAAGCAGGTTAGGCGTTGATGTGATCGAAGCGGGTTCGCCCATGTCCTCTGAGGGCGAAAAGAAAGTAGTTAAGGAAATAGCTAAGACAGGTTTGGAAACTGAAATTTGCGCCTTAGCCCGCGCCACACGAAGCGATATTGA
>CAZXCX010000242.1:0-1930 GCA_964639375.1 uncultured Candidatus Bathyarchaeia archaeon | reverse complement strand
GCCCGCTGCACCAACCGCCCTCGCATTTTTCGAGAGAAGTTTTAATAGCTTTATACTGCTTGTAGATTACATAGCAATTTGGTGACTAAGTTGGTTGAAACGGTCTTCACCGACGAGGACAAGAGAAACCTCAAGACTATAGCGGAGGAGCTGCCAAAACTCCGCTTGCTTGTCGAGGAGCTCGTGGAAACGCTGGAAATTCTAAGCGATGAGAAACTCATGAAAAGCATCAAAGCCAGCTTGAAAGATATCCAAGAGAACAGAGTGATAAGCCTAAAGGAACTCCTCGCAGAGTTGAATCTGAGTGAAAAAGAAATTTGAGTTAGTCTTCACAAGAGAATTTCTAAGGAGACTAAGAACCCTCGACAAACAGACCCAAATCAGAATACTCAGAGAGCTGAAAATTCTTGAAGAACAACCATTCGCGGGTAAGCGGCTAGTAGGACGCCTTAACGAGCTTATGTCATTTCGAGTGGGAGAATACCGCTTAATCTATCAACTTTCTGAGAAGATAGTTATTATTCGCACCGTTGGCCACCGCAAAAAAGTCTACGAAAAATAGTGATACCTTTCCCGTAGGGGTTCGCCGGTTCAAATACGGCCCGCTGCACCACAAGTGTTTCTCCCAAGTTAATAGCAACCAAACTGACGGGAATAGTATCCTTCAGTGAAATTTAGGTTCACTCGGCGTTTCCGCCTTTAAATAAGGGGGCTATAGTCACCGAGAACACAACAGTCACCACCATCCACACATTAAACTGGAAAAGCCGACGATAGGTTTTTATGTACCGCTTAAATGTCTAAGATAGTTACTTTAAAAAGATAAGCTTAGGATTGATGGGCGAAAAATGGTTAGAAAAGCGCGAATCCGCTTAACAAGCACAGACTACCACAAGCTAGAAGAGGTATGCGAAGAACTGAAAGCCATCGCCCAAAAAACCGGCGCCAAAATCAACGGTCCAGTTCCACTGCCCACAAAACGGCTTCGAGTGCCAGTTTTGAAGGCGCCGTCCGGTGAGGGAACAGCCACGTGGGACAAGTGGGAAATGCGCATCCACAAACGCTTAATCGATATTGACTCGGAAGAACGCGTTATGCGGCGTATAATGCGCATCCGCGTCCCAGAAGAAGTTCATGTGACAATAGAACTAATCTAAAATTTCGCTAAGCGATTTTTAATAGACAAAAAAACCAGAAATTACCGTCAACACTGCGCTAACAGCGAAAGCTAACGCCCAGACTATCTTGTTCCAATGGAAAATTTTGAAGCCATCAAGAATTCCCATGGGAATAAGGTTAAAAACCGCTATGTAAGCATTAAAAAAGGCGCCTATCGCAAATATCCAAGATACCCAAGGATCTGAGCTCGGCACAAATGTTAACCCGAGAAACGCAGTTGACAAGACAATGTTAGTAGCTGGTCCAGCAATCGAAATTTTCCCTATCTCATCCATGCTGGCAGGACCAGAAAGCATAACCGCGCCAGGAGAGATTATCTTGAAAGGCAAGAAGATTGAAATGCAAGTCAAAATAGCCCCCCAAACGGTTAAACGAAACTCAGCCCACAAGCCTCGTCTCTGCGCGGCAAATTTATGCGCTATTTCATGCGTGAAAAAGGACAGGGTAATAACAACCGCTAAAGCAGACAAAACAACAGCCCAATCCTCCTGCCCAAACGCACCAAACCCAAATGACAAACTGATGCCGATAACAAGCAGCGTGCCAAGAGCTAAATGCTTAAGCTCTTTAGGGCTAAAGTAAATTCGCCCTTTAGCTCGGCGAGGCGCTCCATAAGTAACCCTGTACTCGTACGAACTGGGTCCCTGAGCCACCACGGCGTCTTCCTGTCTTTGCGCGCGAGCAAGATCCATCCGTGGGCACCCGTGATTTTCAGGCAACCGATGCGCAGTGCAGAATTGGTCGCCGCAGT
>CAZXCX010000241.1:0-1934 GCA_964639375.1 uncultured Candidatus Bathyarchaeia archaeon | reverse complement strand
GAGTGGTATGAGAAGTTCCGCTGGTTCAGGTCTTCAGACGGTTTCTTGGTGGTGGCGGGTAAAGACGCTGTCAGCAACGAAGTGCTCGTCAAGAAGTACGCTGGGCAAGATGACGCTGTTTTTCACGCTGATGTTACAGGTTCGCCATTCGTCGTCGTCAAAACCGCAGGCAAAGCCCCCAGTGAGCAGGTGTTGCATGAGGCTGGTGAGTTTGCGGCTGCTTTTTCCAGAGCTTGGCGGGAAGGTGCTGGTTCAGCGGATGTTTACTGGGTTAAGCCCAGCCAGTTGAGCAAGAGCGGCCCTTCAGGCGAGTACGTGCCTCATGGTGCCTTCGCTGTGAGTGGAAAACGTAACTGGATGCGGAGCGTGCTGTTGAAGCTGGCTATCGGCGTGGTTGAAGAAGACGGCGAAGTGAGATTCGTGGGTGGTCCCTTAGACGCTGTTAAAACCAAAACAAAAGCCTATGTCGCTATTGCACCAGGAGATTTAAGGGGTAAAGAATTTCTTAAGCAGGTTTTGCGCGCGTTGATGCTGAAGTTGCCGAAGGAGCAGCGTGAAAAAGCTGGAAAGCCCTCGATTGAGCAAGTAAGGGAGTTTGTGCCCTACACCAAAGGCAGAGTGGTTAAGGATGTTTCCTAAGGTGCTTGCGTGCGGTGACCTACCCCCTCCCTTATATAAAGATTGAATTTTGGCGTGAAGCGTTAATTCGGCGCATTCGGCGCTTAAGAAAGGCTAAGGCATAGCCTAAAAGAAGTCATAGGTTTTTGAGACGTTGCCTGTAACTCTCGTAGTCGGGCAGGGTCCGCGGGTATTCCTGGCTCATCAGCGATGAGGATATCATGAAGTCGGCGGAAGCGCGGTTACAGGCGGTGGGTATGTTCCACACCACAGCCACGCGCAGAAGCGCCTTTACGTCTGGATCATGCGAAAGAGATTCCAGCGGGTCCCAAAAGAAAATGAGAAAATCAATACAGCCTTCAGCTATGCGCGCGCCAATCTGCTGGTCCCCGCCCAGCGGACCGCTCTCGAAAATGGTGATTTTTGAGCCTAGCTCTTGTTCTAGGAGTTTGCCCGTCGTTCCAGTGGCGAAGAGCTCATGCTGAAGCAAAGTGCTTGTTAAACTTGACCCATTCGAGCAAATCTGGCTTCTTGTGGTCATGGGCTATAAGCGCAATTTTCTTTCTCTGACCAATAATCACTGTTCGGTTTGACATGTTTTTCATTCCTGTTCTAACTTGTGAGTTATGGCATTACGAGAAACACATCTATTGTTTGATTGAACAAAAAAAGTTTACTATCAGCTTGGCTTACATTTTTATGGGCTCTTTATTAAATATTGTAAACCCTTTTTCGTCTATGACATATTTTCTTGGGTGTTCATCGTGTTCTATGCCCCGCATCTTTTCTATTCTTATGGTTCTAATCAAATTGAAGTTGTTGATGACCTTGCCGAGTTTTATGATGCCGTCAGCTAGAAAGTCTTCAATATAATACTCACAGGCATTAGGAACCATTCCTGAGGTGAGAAGAGCAGTATAGCTGCCACTTTAAATTCGCACCATTCAACTATTACGGTAGCATGTTTAAATTGTGGGAAGGCAAGTATTGATTAGGTGAAAGAGTTATGGGTAGGGGTAGTAGCTGTCCGCCGCCGTGGGTTGACGTGGAAAATATTGATGAAGAGAAGAAAAAGCTGAAAATCGTGGAAGATGCTGCAAAGATTGAGGTGTTAGAGAAAGAGAACGAAGCGCTCAAGAAGCGGATAAAACAGTTGGAAGACAAGTTGAAAAAACTGAAAAGCTAAACTAAGCTTTTTTCTATTATTAAAGCCCAAAAAAGGCTGTTTTACAGCTTTTTCGACATTACGTAGGCGTCTTCACCGTCCGAGTAGTACCCGTTACTCGTTCGGCTCACGTCAAAACCCAGCTTCTTGT
>CAZXCX010000240.1:0-1952 GCA_964639375.1 uncultured Candidatus Bathyarchaeia archaeon | reverse complement strand
GCATGGGAAGCAACGGCATGCTCATCGACGACGAGGTTACAAGAAGACTTGAAGATGCTGGAATGGAGACGGTGGCAATTAGTTTAGACTCAAGCATACCGGAGCGGCATGACGAGTTCCGCGGCGTTAAGGGCTGCTGGGAACACGCTGTGAACGCCATCAAAGCTCTCAAAAAGAGCAGGATACAGGTTCAGGTTAACAGCACAGTGACTCCACAGAACTACGATGAAATAGATGATATAATGTCGCTGGCGGAAGACTTGGGCGTGGAGAATTTTCACCTGTTTTTTCTAGTGCCTACAGGAAGAGGAACTGATATTGAGAATATAACGCCGAGAATGTACGAAGATATGATTACGAGTACGCTAGCCAAAATTACAAAGTATAAGCTGAATGTGAAGCCTTCATGCGCCCCCCAGTTTATGCGGATCGCTAAGGAACAGGGGGTTGACATGTCACGTTGGGTTCGAGGTTGCATGGCTGGCCTTTATTACTGTCGTATCTATCCATCTGGGGAGGTTACTCCCTGTCCATACATGCCTCTTAAACTTGGGAACATTCGCGAAAGGTCCTTTAGAGATATTTGGTTCAACTCTGAGGTCTTCAAGGCTCTGCGTGACTTCGACCAGCTGAAAGGGAAATGTGGGTTATGCGAATATCGTGATGTATGCGGGGGATGTCGTGCTAGAGCCTATGGTGTGACCACTAGTCTTATGGACTTTTGTGGTGCTCTGCATGAGCCAACAGAATCTCGGGGCGATTATCTGGCAGAAGATCCATGGTGTATCTATCAGCCGAAGGTTCTGTCGTTTCGAAAAAAACAAAATTAAAACGCACGCCCTACAATGACTAGTATTTTCCTGTGCAG
Source organism: uncultured Candidatus Bathyarchaeia archaeon (assembly GCA_964639375.1). Classification (GTDB taxonomy): domain Archaea; phylum Thermoproteota; class Bathyarchaeia; order Bathyarchaeales; family Bathycorpusculaceae. The sequence goes on along the minus strand of CAZXCX010000240.1, from coordinate 1,084 downwards.
TTGTACCGGGAAACAGCTGCCGGATTCCCGAACGCTAAACTCGTTCTTTATGAAGGCATGGGTCACATGACTATGGGAAAAAGTTTGATGAAGATGTCCTCGCGTTTCTAAATGATAATAAAGGTTAAGCTTTAATTCCAAACATCAAACGTTTACGCTCTCAAACATCTACTTGTACACACTCTCACTTACTCAGTGCGCGCTCAAAGAAAAAGATGAGAAAGATATTTGTTCCAGATTATCACCGTCAAGTACCCCGCTATAGCTCCATTTAGAATCGCCACAACAATTATGGCAAGATACATTGCTGGTATCATAGGAAGTATGCCCATCATCGTCGTCAGGTACATAGAGACTACACCTGTGATTCCAGTTGCAACAGTCAGAAGCAAAATCAATCTTCTTGATTTAACACAATTTGCATCATTGACTTTGAAGAAGTGAAAGAAACCGTCAATTAGTAAGCCATAAAATAAAGAGAATAGCAAACTGAACGGGAAAAAACCAGGTCTCAAAACGCTCAACAAAAGACCCGTTATAAAGGATGCATATATTGCTCCCCCTTTCGCAACGAGCAATGCGGCTAATGAAAAACACAGGGCTTGGATACCTATCACCATTTTATCAACAGGGGACGGCAAGAAACCGTTTGAAACAAAGGCTAACGTGCCAAGTAAAGTAATAAGTGCAACCTTTTTACTATTGAATATGCTATCCGCCTCATTTGGGTTTTTAAACTAACCCTAAATTCTTTTTAATTCTTTCCATAGCTTGGCTTGTATTTTAATGTCTATTTTGTTTTTCGTATTTCCTATTTTGTCTTATTTGTATTTGAATACTCTTCTGCGCGCGCTTCCCCAAAGCACTTCAACTTTCCTCTTTTTTCAATTTTGATTTGTTGGGCATATTGAAAAAGGATTTTCTTTACAGTAATTAAAAACTAATCCTAAAACTGTAGAGTTAACAAAATAGAAATTTCAAAATAAAGGAAAAAGAGCTATCCGATAAAGTCGATTCGCGTTTTTATCTCCGCGAACATTTCCTTTTTTGCCTTGCATATTGGGCAAGTGTATGGCGGTTCATC
>CAZXCX010000239.1:0-1965 GCA_964639375.1 uncultured Candidatus Bathyarchaeia archaeon | reverse complement strand
CGCGGGGACCACAAGGCGAAACAGGACCACAAGGACCAGAAGGACCACAGGGACCGCAAGGCGAAACAGGAGCCGCAGGAACCGCAGGCACTACGGGGTCACAGGGACCTACTGGCTCGCAGGGACCACAGGGTGAGCAGGGTCCTTACGCGCCTGATTATGATAGCGGCTGGGTAGACATAACCGACAAAAATGGCGAGTACATCACCTTAACCCATAACTTGGCAACTGCAGAAGTGATTGTGGACATAACAGGAAAAGTGACCACAACCAGCGGTGCACACCAAAAACACCTAGGCTTAACAGGATACCTTTATGGTTTCACAAAAACCTACGGGGGAGGAAGCTTGGATGAGGGGATGGATGTGATTCAGACGAGCGATGGCGGGTACGCTATGACAGGTATGTCACACTCTTTCGGCAGCAGCTTTGATTTGTATTTGGTTAAGACGGATGCCAATGGAAACCAGAATTGGTATACAGTTGAAGGAGGAACAGGCGCTGAATATGGGGCATCATTGATTGAGACTATTGATGGTGGTTACGCAGTAGCAGGATGGACAAACTCTTATGGTGCTGGCAACTATGATTTTTGGCTTGTTAAGACGAATGCCAACGGTTTGATGCAATGGCACCAACCCTATGGAGGGACAGGCGATGAGTATGCGCGTTCCATAGTTCAGACAGGTGATGGAGACTTTGTGATAGTGGGCACCACCACTACGTATGGTGCTGGAAGCATTGATGCTTGGCTTATCAGAACTGATTCAGGTGGAACTTTGAAGCTGGGTCAAACGTACGGCGGAGCAGCCAATGACTATGCGTTATCTATAGTTGAGACAGACGATGGTGGCTACGCAATAGCAGGCTTTTCCAACTCTTTTGGCGCAGGCGGGAATGATGCTTGGCTCATTAAAACGTTTGCTAACGGGACAATGCAATGGCAAAAAACCTATGGTGGAGCAAGCAACGAATGTGGCGCGTCGTTAGTTCAGACGAGTGACGATGGATACATATTAGCGGGCTGGGCGTCTTCCTATGGTGCTGGAGGCTATGATTTTTGGCTTGTTAAGACGAATTCAACTGGGGATTTGCAGTGGAGTCAGACATACGGGGGAGCAGGCGACGACTATGGACGTTCGGTGGTTCAGACTGAGGACGGCGGATTTGCGATAGCAGGGGAAACGGACTCTTTTGGTGCTGGTGGTTCTGATTTTTGGCTTGTTAAGACGGATGCCAGCGGAAACCCGCTTTGGAACCAAACTTACGGGGCAGCAAGTAATGAGTTTGGAAAGTCTTTAGTTCAGACGAGCGATGATGGGTATGTGATAGTAGGTGACACGTATTCTTTCGGTGCAGGTGGCGGTGATTTATTGCTTGTTAAGACGGATGTTGAGTCTGGTTTGGCTTGGACGGATTTCACAGCCAACACGGTAACGCTGTATAGGGGCGCAACTGACATCTATTGGAACTACGTACGAGTTCGCATATGGAAAATCGACTAAACACAACCCAGCAACCTTCCATTTTTCTTTTTTTGTTGTTTGTCAAAGTTCAGCTTTGGTTTATTCATTGCTAAAAGGTGAACGAGAATAATGACTGAAATAGAATATAAGCAGGTAGGTACAGCTAAGAAGTCAAGATTTGGAACTTATCTGAAAATTACCATTGGAGATCAACATTATTCTATTTGCGTTAAAGACATGGAGGAAGAGGCTCAGTGTGTAGGATTCCTGTCTATTCAGCTTAAAAAGCTGAAGCATTGAACAAAAGAGATTAAGCTTATACCATTACCATTTGCGTCTGTGCCATTGTAGTCACTGCAGTAGTTGCCGTCTCTATCATTGTCCCAAGTGTTTGTCGAGTAAGTCGTACAATTTTAGAAGGGTCTGTATCTTCAACCTTTCACTGGCTTTTGTTTTGTGACTTGCTTGATTACTCGCTTGAGTTCTTCTTCTGGCGATC
>CAZXCX010000238.1:0-1977 GCA_964639375.1 uncultured Candidatus Bathyarchaeia archaeon | reverse complement strand
ACAAGCAGATGGCAGGTCGAGCTGGAAGACCCAAGTACGACAAGGTAGGCGAAGCAGTACTTATCGGCAAGACCGCTGACGAGGCGGATTATTTGATGGACAGCTATATTCTTGCTCGCCCAGAGAGAATATGGTCAAGGCTTGCCGTTGAAAAGATAATCAGAGGTCACGTGCTGGCAACAGTTGCTTCGGATTTCGCTCACACGGAAAACGGAATCTACGATTTCTTTGGGAAAACCTTCTATGCCTACCAGTACGACGTGAAAGCCATCAAGAGTATTATAGCTAAAATTTTGAAGTACTTGTATGATGAGGAAATGCTGGACTTATCTGGAGAAAATGTTTTTGCCACAAAGTTTGGAAAACGAGTAAGCGAGCTTTACATAGATCCAGTTTCAGCGGTTGTGATCCGCGATGCACTTAGGTACAAGCCAGCTTATTTGACAGATTTGAGCTTGCTGCATTTGATTGCGCATACGCCAGATATGGGGCCGGTGATGAGGCCGTATGCGCGCGAGTTGGATGAGATGGCGGTTCTCATGGAAGAGCACAAAGACGAGTTCTTCACAGAGGTGCCAAACGAGTGGGACGATTACATAGCTTACGAAGAGTTTCTCGGCGAAATCAAAACAGCTGTGGTTTTGAAAAGTTGGATTGAGGAGATGAGCGAGGACACACTGCTAGAACGGTTCAGAGTTCAGCCTGGTGACCTTTACAGGACTATTGAAAACGCGAAATGGCTGCTCCATGCTACTCATGAATTAGCCAGGCTTCTGGGAAACAAGGAGATTCTGCCTTTAGCCTCGGAACTGATAGAGAGGGTAACTAAAGGAATAAAGAAGGAACTGCTGCCAATAGTCAAGTTGGAAGGAGTAGGCCGCGTGCGCGGGCGCATCATGTACAATGCAGGATACAAGACAATTGCCAACATAAAGCACGCACCGCTTGACGGCTTGACAAACCTGCCGTTGATAGGGCCGAGATTAGCTAAGAAAATCAAAGAGCAAGTTGGCGGTTTCGTCAAGAAGGAAACGTGGGAGAAACTCGAAAAAGGCGAAGAGTGGAAACAAAAAGCACTAACAGAATATTAGCCTTTATCTTTGGCGAACGATTCCGCCTGCTTAGCTGCCGTGCCCAGATAGTTTTTCGGGTTCAAAGCCTCATCAATTTCTTTCTCGCTCAGCTTGCCGCGCACGAACTTGTCTTCGAGAAGAATCTCTTTGAAGTGCCGTTTTTCAAGCTCGCTCTTTATAGTTAGTTTCCGAAGCATCTCATAAGCTTCTTGCCTGTTCACACCTTTCCTTGTAAGCGCCATCATCACGGCTTCCGACATGGCGCGTCCCTGAGTTAAACTAATATTCCGCAACATTCGCTGCTCATCAACCCGCAAGTTAGCCACAACGTTGCTCATCAAAAGAAGCATGTAATCAACCAGAATGCACGACTCTGGAAAAATGAACCGCTCAGCCGAGGACTGGGCTAGGTCCCTTTCATGCCACGTGACAATATTCTCAAGCGCTGGAATAACCAAGCTTCTAACGATTCGGGCTAAACCGCAAACTCTTTCACAAGTTTCGGGATTCCGCTTATGAGGCATTGTGGAACTGCCAACCTGCTTCTCCTTCTCAAACGACTCAAAGAGCTCTCCAATTTCGGGCCGCTGCAATTCTCGTATTTCCGTGGCAAAATTGTCCAGCGAAGAAGCGATCATGGCTAGGAGACAGACAAGCTCGGCGTAGCGGTCTCTCTGCACGATCTGCGTGGAAATCTCGGCTGCATGAATGCCCAGTCGCTTCATAACGAGTTCTTGAATGCGCACGGCATGTTCGCCTAAACCAGCTTGGGTGCCAACGGCGCCGCTCATCTTTCCAACCAAAACACGATCTCTGCAGTCATTTAGCCGCTTGATGTGCCGTGAAACCTCATATCCCCAGACTGCGAATTTGAAGCCTAAAGTGATTGGCAACGCGTGTTGCC
>CAZXCX010000237.1:0-1980 GCA_964639375.1 uncultured Candidatus Bathyarchaeia archaeon | reverse complement strand
GGCTTCAACCACTATTTGAGGCACAACATCGCCTGCCAAGTTTAAAGTTCGGACCTTGACAGGATAGCCTGGAACAGTGAAGAGCTGTGAGTCAGGTATGAGCTTAGGCGTGTTCTGCGGTGTTATGGTTATATTGTGATCACCAATTAGCGCGTCGGATGGAACTGTCCAATTGGCGTTAATTATGCCTTCGCTTGAAGCAGTCACCTTCTCAGAGTGCACATTAGCGCCGGTTTTCGCATATGTAATGGTTATTGTTGCGTTTTCGTCAGATTGATACCCTATCGCGCGTATTGTCACGGATTGACTTCTGTGATATTCGCTCAAGTCAGTGAAACCCACGAAAAATTGATCTGCTGCTAACAGTTGAGTCTTATTCAAATACGCCTGGTATGAACCTGTATAATTAGTAAGTGAGCCTTCAGGCTGAAAAGTGGCGTCTGGATAAGTGATTTGGGCTTGTGCGGTTCCTGTTTGGGTTGTGCTTGAGAGCGTAATTAGCTTTGAATAAGTCGTGTTGAGAGGGGCTGGAAGCGTAACGGTTATGTTCACGGGATATTCTGTGTTTGGTTGCCCTCCTGTGAGAGAAGCAGTTAGTACTACGTTACTTCCTTCTTGCAGCTGCGCAGGTGACGAGGGAACGAGCGGTTTGATATAATACGCGGGGATTACACTAAACCCCTGAGTGGCGTTGACATTTTGGGCGACATCTCGCAGGATTATTGAGTAGGCTCCTCCTGAAAGCGCGGGAATTGTGAAGTTCGCATTTACATAATACCCTTCTGAATTGTTGCTTACAACAAGTTTGTTGCCAAACCAAATTTGGTACGCACCATTTTTGGTGTTGATGGTGCCTTGAAGGTTAACGTTTTGAGCTACAACTCCTTGTTCCTGAGGGCTAACTAAGTATATGTTCACGCCAAGTTGTCCTAGAACTAGCGAGAGCGGCATGAACAGAAAGGCACTACTCATTAAGATTAGGAGAGTAACTGTAACAATTTTTTTCTTCAAACCAAACTTCCTCTATTCGGCAGACTTTCTCATGGCGATTGAACATTTACTATTAAGAGAACATTTTAAACTTTGTCTTTCAGTTGAGGCAGCGACCGCCACAACAGTTTCGTAATTCTGGAAATACTACAAAGAGAGAAGCTAGGCAATTGAGAAAAACGAATAATGGGTCTAAACTAACAATAATTGAAGACTGGAAAACTGTTTTAGGCGAGACTGGTTTATTATAAAACGGCTTCTAATAGTCTATATTCCAGAATAACAAGATATACATGTACCTGTGAAAAATCTTGGAGAACCCCATTCCACCTTCGCTATTGCAGGCATTAAAGAAGCAGAGATACCATATAGTAGGCAACCATTCAGCAGTAAAAAGGTGCAGATGGCTTTACGAAACTTTAATTCACGATAGACCATGCTACAAACAGAAGTTTTACGGTATAAAAACACACCAGTGCATCCAAATGACGCCCTCGCTTTTTTACTGCACACAACAGTGCCTGTTTTGTTGGAGAGCGCAGAGCGGAGACCTAAAAATCAAATGGGACGAAATGAAACTGCCAAATTGGGATTCTGCTGAAGAAATAGCACAAGAAAGCCTGAAGGCGCAAAATGCAATTTTGAGCGGCTATAAGGGAAATCCGAAAACAAACTGGAAGAAGTTCACAGAAGCCTTAACGCCGAGACATGTTGCCATAAGTTTGACCGGGGAACCAACGCTTTACGACCCTCTAGGAGAGTTGATCCGCACATTTCACCATAAAGGGTTTACCACGTTCCTCGTGTCTAATGGTACGCTGCCATCTAAACTTGCAGAATTAAGCGAAGAACCAACACAACTCTACATATCTGTCTGTGCGCCAAATGAAAAAGTATTCAGACGCGTTTGCCGCCCCCAATTCCCCAACGCTTGGGCGAAGTTAAATGAGACACTTAGTTTTCTGCCGAGTTTCCGATGCCCCACCGTGA
>CAZXCX010000236.1:0-2004 GCA_964639375.1 uncultured Candidatus Bathyarchaeia archaeon | reverse complement strand
CTTCTTTCCGCGATTTGCATACGGTTCTTCAGCGTCGCTGCGCTCATAGTTACTGGGGCGTTGTTAGGCATATCCAAAACTGTTGTCATCCCACCCGCAGCCGCAGCGGCAGTTCCAGTGTAAAAATCCTCTTTGTATGCTTTCCCTTCATCACGAAGGTGCACATGAACGTCAGTTAAACCTGGCAGAACTAGAAGATTTCTCAGGTTAATTTTCTCGTCAGCTTTTGGCATCTGCGTTTCTTTGCCTATTTTGAAGATCCTGCCGTTTTCTATCGCTAAGCTACAGTCAACTATTTCCTTGTTCAAGTACGCCTTAGCGTTTGTCAGCACAGAATCAACAATCAATTTAAACGCGCTCTTCTGGTGAATAACGAATATGAAGGTTAATTAAAAGTTTATTTTATTTGAACCGACTGGCCTACTACAATTGTAAAAGTGTGCCGCTTATTTTTAGGTTTCTAATTCTATGCGGCAGTCTTCACATAGATTTTGTCCATTAACGTCTTTCAGGTTTTCAGAGTATACGCCACAGCTGTCGCAATATCCAGAGAGAGGCATTTCTTCGGCTTCTGCGGTTTCCTCCGCCTCAGCAGCGCCCTCTATGCGTGTTCTTTCTTGGATTATCGCTATTAGCTCAGGCATTACTCCCAGAATGTCTCTACTTGAAACTAACCCCACGAGGTTGCCTTTGTAGATTACCCCAAGTCTCCTGATGCTGAGTCTGCTCATTCTTCTCGCAGCTTCGCTTATTGTTGCTTCCGGTTCTATCGTGACTAACGGCGAGGTCATGATTTCCTTCGCTTTTACGGCGTCAGGCTTAAGATTTTTGGCTAGAACTCTTATCACTAAGTCCCGTTCCGTTATTATCCCGACAGGTTGTCCTGTCTTGTTCGTGACTATAACGCAGCCTAATTTGTTTTTATCTATGAGGTTAGCAACCTTGTTTGAAGTTGCGTCTTCGTCTAAGGTTACTACTGGACTGCTCATGACGTCTTTGACCACCATTCTTGTTCTTAATCCAATTTCAGACATCGCTCAGGTCCTTCCAACGGTTTAGTTGAGTTTTGGCGTTCACAAGTCAAAAAGTAATAATCGCACATTTAAGAGTTGCTAAGTCCAAACTGTATAAAAATGCGACACTGAGAGTTGCAAGTTTTATTAGTATCTGCCAGATAAACAGCATAATTCAAGAATGAGGGACAGTTAATGTTGAGGACAAACGTTGACAAACTCGTGAAAATATCGGTTATGGGGGAAGTGGCTAGCCCCGTCGTAGGTAGGTCAGTTTACAACATTTCAGCCACGGGAACGCCGTCGATTTTGCCTGGAGTGGGCGGGATAACCTATAATCTGAGAGTAGGCGATCCAGCGTGCGGTTGGGAGGCTGACCACGTAGAGCCAGGCGTCAGTGTGGAAAACAAGGAAAACGACCCGCGGCATGGGCAGGGAGCCAACGCTGCGTTCAATGTGCTTTCATGTGTTGGAAACGAAGCAATCGTTGTCAACGGTGACGCGAAAGGCACCAAGGGCGTTGTCACCGCCAAGCACGGTGGAATAGAACATGTTCTAGTTGATTTTCAGCCCGAAACGTTAGAAAAGCTCATGCTGGGCGACAAGATACTCGTGAAAGCTTTTGGAGTGGGCTTAAAGCTCACGGATTTTCCCGACATAAAAGTGATGAACATGGACCCACGTTTTCTGGAGGCGCTGAATCCAAAACCGAACGGGGAAAAACTGGAGGTTCCTGTGGCGCATATCGTTCCTGCGGCTATAATGGGTTCAGGGTTAGGAGCAAACCAAGTGCACTCAGGAGATTATGACATACAGCTGTTTGATGAAAAAATAATAGAACAGTACGGGCTTGAAGATTTGAGGCTTGGCGATTTGGTGGCTATAATTGACGCGGATCACTCTTTCGGGAGAATTTACCGTCAAGGAGCCATTTCTGTCGGCATAGTAATACACACAAATTGTGTCACAGCAGGCCATGGACCTGGGGTCA
>CAZXCX010000235.1:0-2009 GCA_964639375.1 uncultured Candidatus Bathyarchaeia archaeon | reverse complement strand
TAGCCTTCAACCCCTCTTTTTTTATGGAGTCCCTGAAAGTTTTGTGATTTCGAAGTGGCTATTACTTCTCTATTTCAATATACGGAAGATTAGCCAGTTTGTTTCTTACCGTGGTGTGGTGCACGTGGAATTTCTTTCCTATTTGCCTGTCACTCCAGCCTTTTAAGTGCAGTTTTTGCCACATAGACACGTTGTGTGTTCGTTTTTGTGGTTTTCCCTGTTTTCGAGTTGGCTCTTTCAATAGTATTTGGAGACTTTTCCACGGCTTTGAGAGTGAGTAATCTCTCCAGATGTTTACTCGTGGCTGTTGCAGTTTTCGTTTGTAGTCCCAGTCCCAGTTTATTTGTGTGGTTCTGACAGTTTGAGAGTTTAATTTGGCTCTTTTCCTTAATGCTTCTTTTGGAGTGGTGAGATGCACTTTTCGGGTTTGATTCAAAACGGATTTTCCAGAGAGCAAGTTTTCCATGATGATTTTTCCGAAGTCTTCATGTGTGTTGCATGGATAGCCGTGGTGTGTTGGTTTTATGGCTGTTCCGTTTCTTATTGGAGAGTACACGGCACTTCGGCATATCCAAAAGCTCTCGGCATCGTATTGTGTTTTGTGTTCTAAGTCTGAGCCTAAACTGTGGAGTACATCGACAGCATGGCAATGTGTCTTAGAGCCTTTCCGTGTCATTACGGAGTCTGTGTGTCCTGTTAGGGCCTGTGTGGTGTGCATGATTTCTGAGATTATAGCTCTGGAGCTTCCGAGTATTAGACTGCTCCATTCGGGTTCCCAACAGCTTCCGACACTTAGAGGGTTTTTGTATTTCTGCCGTAATTCCACGTTCTTTAAGATTTGCTGGAATTTGCTGTAATCATAGTCTAAATTTTCGAGCATGTTCTGGTAGGTTTCCACGGAATACTCTGTGTCTCTTTGACAGAATTTCCCGATTAGAGAATTCATTAAGAGCTTTGCTGTTTCATAAGGCATTGAGCCTTCTGGGTTCTCATTCTTTAATCGAGTGAAGTGTTCCATGTATTTCTTTAATGGGTGATTTTGCTCTGATTCTGTCGGGTAAAAGACCCATGCTTCCACGTTTGAAAACTCTGCTTCGAGCCTCTCTGCTAACTCTATTTCGTAAGTTGTGCACCATGTCTCTCCAGTAAGAGGGAACATGAGTTTTGGGAATCGGGAATCAAAGACTGGAAGGCAAGGATATTCTAAGTCTTGTGGAAAGGCAAAGGTGCAATGCACGAAGCCGATAGCTTCCTCCAAATCACTAAGCCCTATCCCCTCTCGGTAAATCCATTTTGTATTTTGGTTTGGAAGTGGTAACCGTGACATTGTTGGGTACATCTGTTTGACATCCCAAATCTCTGTCGGTTCGTCTAAGAATCCCCGTATGAAGGCTTCTCGTCTTCCTCCCCAGTAGCATTTCATAGCAAAATACCGTTTGTCTCTTGAACCGTCATACATCCATGCTCTTTTCCACTGTGTCTTCCATGTGCCTTTCATGTTCTTTTGGTAGCTTAACCATTCAAACTTGCAGGGTTCGACAGCCTCTTTCAGAAATTCTGTTGTGAACACGTTTTGAGCCGTATGTGCCAAAGTAACCATTCTTAGAATGTCAATTCCAAAATTCTCTATGAAAAACTGTCTTTTCTGCTGAAAAGCCTCGATAAGCACTTCCGAGTCTCTTATAGCATACCTCTCGAATATGTCTCGATGCTCTTTCAGTAATTGTCTCATATTCTCTTTCCAGTACTTCTCAGATTTGCCGTCTATTCCGTCAAGGCTCACTTTTTCCATGCCTACACTTCGGGCAACCTTATCCAGTCCACACATTAAGTGTGCAAAAGTGTCGATGATTCTCAGTTTTACGTCTCCGTCATAGTCGGCATACATGCTTTTGTTGAACACTCGGATTTTCAGTTGCTTCCACAAGTCTTCTATGTGCTGGAGTTCTGCCTGTGCAAAATGACTTAGAAGATATACTGTCTTGTTGACTTCTACGTGGTATTTCTTG
>CAZXCX010000234.1:0-2037 GCA_964639375.1 uncultured Candidatus Bathyarchaeia archaeon | reverse complement strand
ATAGCGTCGGCTATGAGCTTTACTGGTGGCGGGCAACCAGGTATATAATAGTCTACGTCAACAGTTTGTGCTAAGGTTTTTACCGTGTCGTAGAATTCTGGGAGTTCCAGTGTGCCTTCTTTCACTTCGGTTTTTGTTTTAGGTATAATTCCTTCTGGGTTCACAACCGATTTTTCTTTAAGATAGAGCAGTTCGAAGATTTCTTTGCGGTCGTGCAGATTCGCTAAACCTGGTATGCAGCCTTCATGGGCGCAGGAGCCGAAGGCGACGAGTGTTTTGGACTTTTGCCGCAGAAGCTTGGCCATATACTCTTGCTCTGAATTCCGGATGGACCCGTTGAAGAATGTGATGTCAATGTACTTGTCAGGCATGTTTTCAACGTCTTGGTATTTGATGTCCATGGCTACGGGCCAGAACACTATGTCGGCTATTTGCACTACTTCAAGGATTTTCTCGTTTATGTCTAAAACGGCTATTTCACAGCCGCCGCAACTTGCAGCCCAGTAAAAAGCTATTTTCAGTTTGTTTTTACTCATTTCAATTTGCACCTTCGATTACTTGTTTTAATATTTTGGAGGTATCAACTCTGTGCTCCTTTAAGGCGAGTTCTTCAGGGGTCATACCCATGGCTAAACCGAGCAACTGAGGATAATGTAAAACTGGAATGCCATAGGCTTCGTTGAATATTCTTTCTATGCGTAGCTCATTCGTGTCGAACATAATGTGGCAGAACGGACAAATCGTAATTAAAGCCTGAGCGTCAACCATTTTTATGTGGCTCAGCTTGTCTCGAGCAAGCTGCAACGCCACTTTGTCGCTTATGCCCACGCTTGGCGCGCCGCAACACTCCGTCTCATCAATATAACCCAAACATGTGGCGCCTGTGGCTTCGATTAAAGTTTTAAGGGTTTTAGGATCTTCTGGATCGTCAAAACCAATATACTCTTTCGGCCTTAGTAGGTGGCAACCTACGTGCTCGGCAACCTTTAGCATGGTAAGCGGTTTGACCACAGCGTTCTTTATCTTCTCTAAGCCCACGTCCTCCATCAACACTTGCAGTATATGCTTTGTTACCACCGTTCCCTTGAACTCTAATCCAACCTCTTTCAAGTGACCGTTAATTTGCTCTCTTAATGTTTTATCTTTCTTTAAAATCTTGTTAACTTTCTTTAAAGTGCCTGCACAACCTGGACACAATGCTACAATATTCAAACCCGTTTGTTCGGCTAACGCGAGGTTTTTTGCTGCGAGGATCAGCATCGTTTCGTGGCTAACTGGGTCTAATGGAAGACCACAACAGTTGAACTCGGGCATCTCAGCCAACTCAACGCCTAATTTCTGGAGAACTTTACGCGCAGAAATTTCATAGGCTGATACACGATAGGGAATGGCGCAACCGAGGAAAATCAGATACTTACTGCTCATGCTGCTCACCTTTCTTTTCGATGTTTTTCAGGAATTTGACGCCTTTGAGAACTTTGCGTATGTTTTCCGGATTGCCCTTCGGAAGTGGCGGTAGCCCTTGAGTTTCCCGTTTTTTCACTCTTAGTTCTGGAATCTTGTAAGCGTAACCTGAATCAAGTATGCACGCGGCTTGTTCTTTGAAAACTAGGGGCGCGATGCCTTTTTCAGCAGCTAAGTTTCTCAGCACGCGAATGACACTGGCAACTTCAACGCCTTGTGGGCAACGGTCTGTGCAAGTGAAGCATGCAGCGCACAACCATAAGGTTTCGCTGTTTAGCACGCGTTCTTTGAGGCCGAGTTGCGCCATGCGAATTATCGTGCGCGGTCTGTAGGTGTCGCTGAATCTTGCCACTGGACAGTCGGACGTGCATGTTCCGCACTGGAAGCATCTGAGAAGCTTTTCGCCGCCGTGCATCTTCGAAAGTTCATACTTGAACTTCGGGTCGATTTCGGAAGCTTTTATGGGCTCTTTGGAGGTTGCTGTCTCCGTCACTCCGCTTCACCTCGGGCAGCATTTCGATAGGCACCATGCGTGTATAGATACTCAAAAAGTCCATATCAACTACATAAAGT
>CAZXCX010000233.1:0-2040 GCA_964639375.1 uncultured Candidatus Bathyarchaeia archaeon | reverse complement strand
GTTTTAACCTTGAGCGGAACATTTGAAAAAGCTGGTTTCGAGTTTCTTTCAGCATTCAACATATATATTTTCGGAATAATAATTGCTATTGTCTTAGTAGTTATTGGCTTCTTGCTTCTCTATTTCGGGATGCAAGGTAGCTAAAAGAGTAAAAAATCATTGATGCGTCCTTGTGCTAGGTCAATCCGCTTTGAGAGCAAACCCAATTCTCTCATCCATAAACGGCACAGCTTACAGCAAAATTGTTATCTCTTACCAACCCAAAAAAGAGAATAACCAAACAGGAGAAAACAAGCCTCATGCCCAAAAACTTCACCTACGCCGACGCAGGCGTGAACCGCGAACAACGTGCAGAATCCAAAAAAGCACTAAAAAAACTACAGGAAACCTACAAGCACAGCCATTATGGCCCAGTAATGCGTTTGCCGTATGGAAACATCTTCCCAATCAACCAAAACATCTATTTGGACCTAGTCATCGAAGGCGTAGGCACCAAAGTCCTAGTGGCACAATTAGCAGAGAAATACGATACCATAGGCGTCGACGCCGTAGCCATGGCCGTCAACGACGTCATACGCTCAGGCGCTACACCACTTGCCATAGCGGATAACATCCACGCCCAAACCTCCGCTCCTGCCCTTGTAAAAGATTGGCTTGAAGGGATTGCCAGAGGCGCCGCGCAAGCAGGATGCCCCGTTACAAGCGGGGAGATAGGTGACGTAGCAGAAATAATACAAGGCTTCGCACAAGGCAAAGGCTTTGACATGATCGTCGCAGCCATAGGCCAAGTCACCAAACAAGAAATAATTACAGGAGAAAACATCAAACCCGACGACCCGATAATAGGTCTCCGCAGTAGCGGCCTTCACAGCAACGGCATAAGCCTCGCAAGAAAAATCCTCCTCAACCATTGGGGCGGAAAATACAAGCCAGACGCTATCCCAGATGAACTCGACAGGGAAATAGCCCACGAAGTTCTCGAACCCACCAAAATCTACGTGAAACCCCTCCTCAAAACAGCCCAAGCCGTAAGAGTAAAAGCAGCTGTGCACATAACAGGAGACGCGTACTTGAAATTCAACAACCTCGCCCGCTTTTCGCCCGGCATAGGCTTCAAATTCAACAACTTCAAACCCCAACCTATCTTCGGGTTAATACAAAAAACCGCGCTGGAACTCGGCTACAGCATAACGGATGAGGAGATGTTTAAAACGTTCAACATGGGATGGGGCTTCGCCGTAATCGTGGACAAAACAGACAAAGAAAACGCGATAAGCGCTTTAGAAAAGTCTGGAGCGCAACCCGAGTTGATAGGAAAAGTGACAAACAAACAAGAAATAGAGATACACCACAAAAACAAGAAAATGATTCTAGCATAGCACTTTGCATAGTTGATGATGAAAGCGTTTAAATCCCTTACGCTCGACATTTAGCCCATGAAATACGTTGCAAAAATCGAAGTCAGCCTAAAACCGGGCCACAGCGACCCCGAAGGCGAAACCACAGCAAACTTACTAAAAGGACTCGGCTATGCGGTTAATGCCGTGAACGTGAGCAAAGTATACAACATCCTTCTTGAAGCCCAAACGCCAAGAGAAGCCAAAGCGAAAGCTGAAGAAATGTGCAAAAAACTTCTGGCAAACCCAACCAAAGACAACTACACAATCACCATCGAGGAGCAAAAATGAACGCGAGTCTCTACGTCCGCGGGAAAACCGCCTTCACGCTGTATGAAATAGCCTTATCTGAAGCCTCAGAGGCGCAGCTTTCAGAGATAAGCCGCGAGCTCGGTTTAGGTTTAAACCTGCAAGAAATGCAGGCTATCCGAGTTTATTTCAAGAAAAAGGGAAGAAACCCTACGGACGTGGAGCTCCAAACCATAGCTCAAACGTGGTCCGAGCACTGCTACCACAAAACCTTCAAAGGCAAAATACGCGTAGGCAACATGGAAATTAACAGCCTCTTCAAAACGTACATCGCAAAAGCCACAGAAGAAATCAACCCTCGCTGGTGCTTCAGCGTCTTCGAAGACAACGCAGG
>CAZXCX010000232.1:0-2050 GCA_964639375.1 uncultured Candidatus Bathyarchaeia archaeon | reverse complement strand
CATCTTCAGAGGTTTGGCTGCTGTCCTTTGGCTCATCCACGTATTTCGCGAAGCGCTTTTCCCAATCTAACTTAAACATTATTATGAATACGATTACCAGCAGGACTATTCCAATGATTGTGCCGATTAGAAGGGACGTCCCTTCGCTTTCTACCCCGAAGAGGCTTTTGACAATCTCCAGAGACAAGCGGCCACTGTAGGCTATTATGAGGTTGGAAAAGAATTTCCCAAGCAAAGCTGGAACAAAAGCACGAAGTAGGCTGTAGCGCATAACACCTAACGGAATGAAGAGCAAATCATCTGGAAGAGGAGTGAGAGCAAAAACAAAAATGGCTATTGTCCCATATTTTTTGAAGAGTTTCGTTAGGAAATCCATTTTTTTCTTGTATCTATCACCAATAACTTTTCTACCACCCACACCGAGCAAGTATCCTGAAAACTCGCCTATGGCAGAGCCTAAACCCGCTGCAACCGCGATCAATAATGGGTCAAAACTTGGGAGACCTCCGAGGATGAATATGACGATTGTGTAAGGAATTGGAACGAAAATTGACGTGGCGCCAAGCAGGCTTATGAGAAAAATGCCTAAATATCCATACTGAACCGCAAAGTTCCTCATCCAATTTTCGATGTCTTGAAGCAGCAAGAAAGGTCAAACCTTTCAATAACGTATGTGAATTACGCTTAAAGAATTTATGAATTTAGAAAAACAGATTCAAAACGAGGCAAACCTTCTTGCATATGGCTTGAGTTGGTGAAAAAAGCGCTTAGCTCAGAGTTATTAGCTTCTAGCTGGTCTGATATGCTCTGCGAGACTATAGCCCCCTTATTTAAAGACTGAAATGTAGATTGAACTATTGTTTCAGTTGTTGCCGTTCTAGACTGCGCGAAGCAGCTACCCCCTCCCTTATATATACATTGAAATTGTGGGTGAAGTTTGCGTTCTATTCCTTGGAGGTTTGCGTCGTCATTTTTTTCACGAATTCTTTTATGTCTTCGGCTCTTCCGTGAACAAGTAGGCGTCCGTCCTCTTGAACGCGGCTAGAAAGGTTTGATTCTTCGGCAAGCTGTTTCAGTTTTTCAAGAGGTAGGCTGGCTAAGGGTTCTACGCGAATCCACTTTTGGTCGCGGGGAACGCCTGAAATGAACTTTGTCTCTTCTTTTTCTTTTCCTTCCATTCCGCATATTTCGCAGGTGGCTTCTTCAAGACGCTTGAGCCACTCGTCGATGCGCGCTGGTTTAAATTTTTTATGTGCCTCAGTGACGACGTAGGATTCCACGCTTCCAAGGTATTGCTCGACTTTCTGGGCTGTTTCGCCGCGACTCTCGTCCGCATCCATTATCTTAATCATGACTTTTGCTGATTTCAAATCATTCATAACCCTTTGTGGGGTTGCCACGCCTTTTTTCCGAAGTTCAATAATTATTTCTTCCAGAACTTTCCAAACAGCCTCGTAACCCATTCCTTGTCCCATCTCTTCCTAAGTTATCAGTGCATTATAAAGAGTTGTCATACGTTTGAATCTTCCCTCACATCTCTCTGCCATTTCAGAAAGGCATAAATCAATTCATTTTCTTTTATTTCTGGTTGAGGAAGATAATTTTGGCTGAAGACAAGAAAACTACCCCTGCACCCCAAAGAGAAACCGTTCAAGCCCAAACGCAAACACCAGCAGGCATCTTGCAGTTCGAGACGGGAAGTCTCACAAAAGAGCAACTTGACGGCTTGCTAAGCGCTCTTCCAGTTGACATAACCTTTGTCGACGCAAACGACACTGTGCGGTACTTCAACAAGCCTGAAGAAAGAATTTTTGTGCGAACAAAAGGTGTGCTCGGCAGAAAAGTGCACAACTGCCACCCCCAAAAAAGCCTGCACGTAGTAAACAAGATCGTAGAATCGTTCAAGAACGGACAAAAGAACGTGGCGGAGTTCTGGATAAACCTGCACAACCGCTTCGTCCACATCAGATTCTTCGCCGTCCGAGACGCAAGTGGCAAGTACCTGGGAACAATGGAAGTGGTGCAAGACCTAACCGACATCAAAAAGCTC
>CAZXCX010000231.1:0-2051 GCA_964639375.1 uncultured Candidatus Bathyarchaeia archaeon | reverse complement strand
TAATCGGAGCAGGCGTCGCATTAACAGACAGTCTGATAAAATCAATAACAGACGACCATGAAGAATTCAAAGGAGTCGCAGGATACGCAAAATTCGTTCTCTACAGCATCTTCTTAATAATCGGAGCAGGAGCCATATTTGCAACATTCCCAAACGTTACGAACATTGTAGCGAACATTTCCTGGGCTTTCGCAATAGCACTGGCAATAATGCTAATTCCAATCGCTTTCGCATTAGCAAAAAAAATGTCTAAAGAAACAACATAGCGTATTTTCTCCAACAACCTACCCTTTTTTTAAGCTTATTTCCTGAAAAACTGGCAGAATAGTAATCTGATTTTTAAATCTTCAAGAAATGAGCTGCAAAAAAGGAGAAAAACGCGAGATACCTCCATTTTGTGGAAGGTTCAAATTTCATTCGGCGCTTTCAACACCGCCAAGGATGACCAATTAAGATGGGATATTTTCGGTTTTTGAAGTTTTTGTTCTCGGAATAGCAGACAAGGTGAAAGCATTATTCTAGTAGTTTGCAGTTTATCGAATGGCAGGGAGACTTTTGAGACGTCATCTTGTCGCTGGAGTCTGTTAATCGGCTGTAGATGATGTTTCTTCCGTTTTTCGGTGGAATAATAGATTCTTCTTGACAAGGTCTTTAACTTCATCTAGAAACCCCATATTGTCTTCCAAATCTAGGAATGGGCTTCGCTGGTCTTCGAAGCCTTCTGGCAACTCAATTTTCAAATTTATGAAAGGTTTTCCGATGGCCATCTCGAATTCTCTTTTCTCCTCGTCATACTCTTTTTTTGACGCAGTCTTCTTTTCAAACCACTTCTTAATTTTCCACATTTCCCTCACGTGCCTATTAATCCAAATCTGAGTGCAAGATAGATGCTGGAAAAGCCCAGCTGAATTAGAGTTGTAATTATACCTATCTTTGCGAAGTCGCCAAAATGTATAGGAATCTTTTCTCGCTTGAGAGTACCAATTGCCATCATCATTACAGCACCGCTGAATGGTGTTGTGGCTCCTCCGAGATTGGTCCCCAAGATAAGGGCAGACCATATAGCGTTCAAGTTTAAGCCTGAAAGAGCTTGAGCGCTGATGATCGGCGTGAAAGTCAAAGCAACTGCTATGTTGCTGACAAACACGCTTGAAACTCCGCTAACCCACAGCGTCATTTGAGTTGCTATTAAGGAGCTGCCCCCAGCAAATTGAAAGAGTTGCATTGATATATCGCTCAGGATCTGCGTCCTTTCTAACCCACCGATGATAAACATGAACCCCGCGATGAAAAAAACTGTTTCCCAGTCTAATTCTTTAAAGATTTCGGCTGGGTCCACTCTGCTAATTAATAACGCAAGAATCCCGCAACCTAACGCTACCGCTTCGGGTCCCACGCCTATAGTGTCCAAAGTCAAGAAGAGGACCATCAAAATAACAAGAACAAAGGCAGACCTGTAAAAAATTTTCTTATCTTTTATGCCTTCCTTAGGATTGTACTCTGGCAACACCTTTTTCTCTCCCAGTCGTGATTTAAAAACGAAGTAAAGGGCTAAAATTGTCAATGCCCACAATATTATTTCGCATATGCCTAGGAAGCTTATGAAGTCCAGGAAGCTTATTCCTGCTTCGATTCCAATAATCATGTTACTTACTGAACCTATTAGCGTGCTGGTTCCTCCGAGATTTATCATTATGGCTGCGGACAGAAAGTATGGTGTGGGATCATAGTTCAGAAGCTTGGTTATGGTCACAGTGGCTGCTGCTACGAGTAACATCGCCATTGGGTCGCTAAGGAACATTGAAACAAGAGCGGCAACGACACAGATGGCAACGAAAAGCCTGCCAGGGTTCCCTCTAGAAAATTTTATGGCATATAACGCCAAAACATTGAACAAACCGCCTCTCTTGGCTACTTCTACAACAATCATCGTGCCGATCAAAAGCCCGAGAAGCCTAAAGTCCACAAAGCCTAAAGCATCTTGATAAGTGAACGTGCCATACTGAATCCCAAACCAAGCGGTGAGTAAGGCGCCGATTAATGCAGCAACT
>CAZXCX010000230.1:0-2057 GCA_964639375.1 uncultured Candidatus Bathyarchaeia archaeon | reverse complement strand
AATCCTTTTGAATTCCAGAAACGCGATATAGGCAAACCAAACCAACGCAAGATTTTTGCCATGCCGCCGAGGCTGGCGAGAATAATGGTGAACTTGGCTTCCTGTACATCGGGAAAGCTTTTGTTTGATCCGTTCTGCGGCGTTGGGACAATTTTACAAGAAGCGCTGTTGGCTAAAGCGAGAGTTTTGGGCGTGGACATAAACCCCTGGTGCGTCAAAGCGGCAGGAGAGAATCTGGAGTGGCTTAAGAGAGAGTACAGGCTCACAGAGGCAGAGTTTAGAGTTCTGCAGGGAGATGCGCGTAGATTAGCCCAGAAAATCGGGCAGGAGCAGGTAGACTGCATGGCAATGGAGCCGGATCTGGGTCCAGCGTTACGCCATGTTCCCACAACGCCGTACGCCATAAAAATAATTGAAAAGCTGGAACCCTTGTATTATAGTTTCATGGAAGAGGCGTATAAAATACTGAAAAAAGATGGACGATTGGTTCTGGTGACTCCTTACGTGAAAACGCGTTCAGGAAAACCAGTCACGATGCCCATTGAAGAGAAAGCGGCGAGCGTTGGTTTCAAGAGAGTATATCCCTTTCGGAAAGAGATTTTCGCTAAAAACATTGTTGCGCAGCAGAATCTAACGGAAACTGCTTCTCTGGTTGATGCGGAGGAAAGGCACAAAATCGGTCGAGAAATTCACGTTTTCCAAAAATAGGAAAGAGCGTTACACTTGAAGCCTTTTGTTCTTGAACCAAATTTTGGCAAGTTCTTCATAGTTTAGAAAAATTCTCTTCAGAATGGGAACATACATTTGTATCTCTTCATCAGTCAAGTACTGGAATTGGAATCCGCCCATGTAAGGTGAGGGTTCGCCTTCTCGGGTTATGAATTCTATGTGCATGAAGGGGTCTCCACGTTTGATTGTTATGGGGCGGCGGTCGTTGCTTAGGTTTACGAGTTCTAGCACGAGGCGTCCGATGAAGCCGCTATGGACTTTGGCAGCGTTCAGGAAGGATAAGCCCATTCTGCCGTATTTGCTTTTGGCCGTTAGATGCGCCACAAAATTCGGCGGGGTGAAAACAACTTCGTAGGACACCAAGTTTTTATGTTCTAAATAGTGCACGGTTGTTTCTTCTTTGACAGTTAGGACGTAGCTGTCGCCGTCGAGCAGCGTAAAATCGTACGGGTATATACATTTGTTATTGTCGATAAGTTCTTTCAATTTGTCTCTTCCTAGGACGCCCAACTGTTCAAACCTCCAAACTTTTCTACCAATACAGAATCTGCGCGTTATATATCTTTTGACAAAACCTCAGTTCGCATAGAACTCCATGTTAGCTATGTTGGAGAGTCTATCTGTGAGCGGAGCTCCTCCCCCCTCCCTTATAAATAGATTACTTTGTTCGTTGAAGTGGGCTTTCAGGGTTAAAGCTGAAACTCGGTTGCTCACATAAATCGCGAATTTGACTGCCCCTTTTTGAAACAGAAAAAAAGGAAAAAAGGTTGTTATTCAAGGATTTTTTCTATTGCGCCTTTTTCAACTTCGTCTGCCATTGGAATTCCAGTGACTTTAGTAGCCCTTTCAGATAGGCTCATCAGGTCGTTTCTGTCGAGTAAGTTAAGTTTCCACTTTCGCGCGCCCGCCATCATCTGTTTTAATCCTACGCCCACTCTGTCTGTCAAGTAAGTGTATAGTCCTACGGCTTCTAACGGTATCTCACTGAAACGGGCACCGTATTTCTTCTTCAGTTCTGGTGTTGCTATGAAGAACTTGTCAGGTGTAGTGCCGTAACGTTCTGCAAACACTCGTGGCAATTTGGCTTCTTGGGCTAGTTTCTTGAAGTAGCTTGATTTCATAACGGCTGTTATTGGCGAACGCCCCATGAGCACTGCTTTTATTAAGGGTCCTTCTCCAAAATTGCTCAGTGCAATAGCCTTAAGAATCGAAGTTTCCTCAATGAAGCCCCCCGCCATCACTAGATCTGGGACATGGCGGCCTTTTTTCTTCAGTATCTGCGCGCACTTCAGAACTAACGCTTCCAAGTACACTGTTGGAATGCTCAT
>CAZXCX010000229.1:0-2068 GCA_964639375.1 uncultured Candidatus Bathyarchaeia archaeon | reverse complement strand
ACGGCTTTCCCCGTCAGAATACACATGCCCTTTTCTTGCAGATGCTCCTGAACCAGCTTCGCCATGTCCGCGTCAAGCATTGCGGGCAGAATCTGCGGCAACATTTCCACAATAGTGACCTTCAAGCCACGCTCAATCAAAGCCACGCCTGTTTCAAGCCCAATCAAACCTGCGCCCATAATCACTGCTGATTTAGCTCCGTCTTTGATGGCTCGGTCTATTTTTTCGCCGTCTTCCAAGGTGCGGAGGGAATGTATTCCCTGTTTTTCTCTTCCTTTTATCGGCGGCATAAATGAGTCAGCACCTGTCGCTATTACTAGGCTGTCGTATTGGAGTGTCTCTGTAGCGCCTGCTTTATCGACGGCTGTGACTGTTTTGTCTTTGGTGTTTATGGCTGTGACTTTCGTTTCGTTTTTCAGGTTTAATTTTAACATTTTGAAGTAAGCGGGTGGATAAACTGTCAAATCCTTGAAACTGGGTATTTGGCCGCCTAAAACAAAGGGAAGACCACAACGTGAGTATCCCGGGTATTCCTGCGTTATTAACGTGATTTCAGCCGTGTGATCTTTTTTCCGTGCAGACGATGCTGCCTCTACTCCTGAAGCGTTGGCGCCAATAACTATTATTCGCCTAGCCATTTGTCTTCCTTCATTTCCCTTGGTTCTTGTGCCATTCAACCGCTTTGTCAAAATTCATCAAATTAGCCAGTTCTGCTTGCAGGTTCGCAGGCTTCACGAGAATCAGCCAGCCCTTCACGTATGGGTCTTCGTTCAGAATTTCGGGTTTTGACTGGACTTCCGCGTTAACTTCTTCCACAGTTCCGCTTATGGCGGCGACCAAGTCGGAAACGGCTTTCACCGACTCCAGTGTACCGTAAGGCTCGTTCTGTTTCACTTCTGTCCCTGCTTCTGGCAACTCAGCGTAAACTATCTCGCGCAACTGCTTTTGCGCGTAGTCAGTTATGCCCATGCGGACCTTGTCTCCTTCAATCTTTATCCATTCAAAATCGTTTGAATAGTATAGGCCTTCAGGCACTTCGTAATTGTCTACTTTCACCATGTACGTGCACCTCTAATGTTCTGAGTAATCTAAGTTTCAGCCCTTAAAAGTTTTCATGAAACCCTTTCGCTGATACTAAGGCTTAAAGAGAGTTTAGCGTTCTCTTGTGCCTGCGATGTAATCTTCTACCCACTGCTTGGCTGTGGAGTCAGGCACCTGAATCGGCGGGTGCTTAAACGCGTATGAGGAGACGCTTATGAGCGCACCTTTAATTTTTCGGTCTAACGCTATTTTTACGGCTCTTATCAAGTCGATGACGACGCCTGCGCTGTTGGGCGAATCTTCAACTTCAAGTTTGACGTTTATCGTTATGGGGCGGTCGCCGAATTTTCTGCCCTTAAGCGTTATGTAACATATCTTCTTGTTATTCAGGAAATGAACGTAGTCTGACGGTCCTATTCTGGTGGGCAACTCGTATGGAACAAGGCTTGTAACAGCCTCAGTCTTGCTGATTCGCTTTGTCTTCAGCCTCTCTTCTACGGTCATGTTCAAAAAGTCTGTGTCTCCGCCCAGATTCAGCTGGTACGTCTCATCAACTATGACGCCTCGGTCCAAGCAAAGCCGCACAAGATTCCTGTGCAATATGGTCGCGCCCACTTGGCTTTTTATGTCGTCCCCCGCCACTGGGAGTCCAGCTGCTTCAAACTTTTTGCTCCATTCTTGGTCTGAGGCGATGAATTCTGGCATGCAGTTTACGAAGGCGCATCCAGCATCCATGGCAGCTTGCGCGTAAAAACGTGTAGCTTCTCGGCTTCCAACGGGCAAATAGTTTACAAGCACTTCGGCTTTTGAATCTTTTAAAACCTTAACCACGTCGGCGCTGCCCTCTGCCCTTTCGTCGTAGACGTTGAAGACTTCCCGCATGTGCTCCGCCACGCCATCCATGATTGGCGCCGACGACACTGTCACGTTTAAGTGCGGGACATCCGAGATTTTCACGACGCAGTTGGGTTTGGTGAATATGGCTTCAGACAGGTCTTTCCCAATTTTGTCTTTGTTCACTTCAAAG
>CAZXCX010000228.1:0-2072 GCA_964639375.1 uncultured Candidatus Bathyarchaeia archaeon | reverse complement strand
AAAACGCGGTTAGACTTCATCAAACTGTTCGGCGTAACCACCTATCTCGAACTGAGCACCACGATCTTGGGCAAATATGACTACGTTGAAGACGGCACAACGCACATGGTCTTGCACCTTAACAACGCCACTTATCCATGGGTAGAGGCAACTCCGAAGGACCTTACAACTACGCAATGGAACGAACTATTGGCTACAGCGCCAGCGAATAGCGTTACTGTGCACGTAGAAAAACGCGGCGACAAGTGGATAATGACCTACTTCGAAAACATCAACCTGCCATAGCCAAAGCATTAGAATCAGCGTCTTCCGCGACAATTACCCTTTGCCAGCTAACCAGAAACAGATTCAAAATGCCCGTTGTGTGCCGAACTCGGCGTTTCGAATCGTTCGCGGAATTGACGGTTTTCTTGAAAAACGCTCACAGCGAATGCATCGAATTTCAAGTGCTTTAATAAAAAATAACATCTTACAAGAGCAGAAAAACGCTGAGACAGCGTCCTTTGACACACTAAAGCTTTTCTGTTCTGAAACTACTATATCCAGAACAATGTGATGCTAATGAAGCCGGAACAAGCTAAAACCGCAGCTAAGGCTTTGAAAGAACTAAATGAAAGTTACATTGACTTGGTTGGCGCAATAAAAGGCACTGCCAACACTGCTAAATCCACTAAGAAGCTGTGGCGTGGAGGAAACAACTCGAGGCTCATAAAAATCGGAGTAGCTTTAATAATGTTACCAGAACCTACCCCCATTAGCGAAACCATAGGCGCATGTTTCGTGGCGGCTGGCGCGGTTCAGAAACGAATCCAAAGCCGAGCTATCTATCTTGAAGACATAACGAAAACTTTCAAAAACACGCTGAAAGACGTGTTGGAAACTAATAATTCCATGCAAATCTGACGAAGTTTAAATTAGGTGCAGTTCCGCGTAGCGGAACGATGAAAAAGGGAATATGCGTCATTTTGTAAGGGTTGAGATTAAGTTGGTTTTCTTTGTAAAGGACGGCATCGTTGAACCTGCTTCGGCTTCAATCTTGGATGTACCATTTGCCCCAATTTTATGGCACAACAAGTTGAGTGAGTTTTCGGTGAAGTTTAGCATGTTTTGTCCTTCGTTTGTGAGTTGGTAGACTTTGCGGGGGCGTTCGTTTGTCATGTTCCATTCGCTGTTGACGAAGCCTTTCTTTTCAAGCGTTGCGAGCAGCGGGTAGATGGTGCTTGGGCCGAAGTAGACGCCGAAGGTTTTGCGTATTTTGGTTATGACTTGGTAGCCGTGCATGGGCTGCGAACTTAGAAACTGAAGAATTATCAGGTCTAGGAGTCCTTTTGTTAGTTTGGATTGTACTTCTTTTTGTATGTTGCCCATTTTTTTGTCAGCCATTTTTGTGTTCAACAGTTCGTTAGTGAGGCCTGTATCACGAGTCTTTATACAACATAAACAATGATATAAAGGTTCATACATACAACAAACATATCCACGCATACAACAGAAGCTCATCAGCTATGACAAAAAGAATGTGCCAACATGCACTATGCTAATGGAAAACACGTTTTGCTCAAGAACAGCAGCCCACAAAGTACCTGTTCAACACATCTACCAAAAACTGTTATATCCACCCACAAAGCTGGCGCTTGAACTCATAAAGTTTGCAGTCTTAAGAAAGCGCGCAGGTTGGCTATGTATTCTGTGAACACCAAGTCTCCCTTTTTTGGGAAGTGCACGAAATCCTGTATTCTCTCGTGGAGCGCCTCAATTATTCTGACTTCAATCAGTTTTGCTCCTATCCCAAAGATTTGCTCAATTGCATCCGCGAATTCTTCGATTTTGCAAGGGATCTCCTGTTTCTTAATCTTGAAAGCATTTTCTAACTGGAAGTAGATGGCTTGCTTGCTGGAGTGCCCAAAAGGATAGAAGCTCTCATCAACCGCTTCTATGATGGTGGCTTCAAAACTGTTTTCGCGTGGTTTCTGTTTCTTTTTGCGAAGTTGCACTGTGCATGTTGTATTTAGGTTTCTTGTTTTTGTCATTTGTTTCAACCTTGTGTAGTTGTGTACAACTGTTGATTTGTA
>CAZXCX010000227.1:0-2085 GCA_964639375.1 uncultured Candidatus Bathyarchaeia archaeon | reverse complement strand
GCGGCATAAACATGACTTGTATTCTTCTTGTTTAGGCTTAAAATACTTGCTTTTTATTTGTACCGTTAACTTCTCACGAGATTGCTATACGTGTTAACTGTCGTGGGATAGTTCGAAATATTTAATGCTGTGCCTTCAACAGTCAAGTACTGGTCTCACCTTAAAGTTCAATCTCTGTTTCAGTCTTTATATAAGGGGGGATAGTCTTTTCCGAGCACTAGAGTACACAGCAAGAACCTCTCTTTTCCCCAGAATGAGGATAACTAAAATAAATCCACACGCTTACTTGTGGGTATTATGCGACTGATGCTATGCTGTTCCGAGCTAGGTTTAGGGCACGTTTCCCGAGTTATACCGCTGGGAAAAAGGCTGGAGAAAAATGGGCATGAACTGTTCTTTTTCTCTGGCGGAAAAGCCTACCAGCTGCTGCAAAAAGAATTCAAGAATGTTTATCCGTGCACGCCTGTAGCTTGGTACGAAAACGCAAGTGGAATAGTCGCTTCAGCATCGCTCATGAACATTTTGTTTCCTCTTCCCTATTTCAACAATAAAAAAAGCAAGTTCGAGGTTAAAAATTCGAGTGCAATGGAAACTATCCACCGTTATTACGATCTTAGGCGGCATATCAGAAAAATTAAACCGGACTTGATCATTTCAGATGGTGACCTGCACGCACTGCGGCTCGCGAGCAGATGGAAATTTCCCTCAGTTTATATAACGAATATGATTAGACCGAGTTATGGGTTTTCTGCATTTCTCAATCCGGGTGAGCGGTTCATCGAACGTTACGTGAAGCAGTGTTTAAGGATAATTATCCCCGACAACCCCTCTCCGTACACGGTGTGCGAGTATAACCTAGGTGATTTGGACAGCATGGGCATAAGCGAAAAAGTTGAGTTTGTGGGCAGTTTCCTTGACACCACGCCCACGCAAGGGTCAGAAGAGCACATTTTCGCTCCGATAAGTGGGCCTTTTGGAACAAGAGCGAAGCTGTCACAAATGATAATTCCCGTGCTTAAGGAACTTGAAACAAAGTGCATAATCAGTTTGGGAATGCTTGGGGAGAAAGGCACGGCAAAGAATGGAAACTGCGAGATACACGCATGGCTGTCCTCACAAGAGCGCAGGGAATGCATGAAAAACTCTAAACTAATCGTTTTCAGTGGTGGGCACAGAACATGTTTTGAAACCATAAAATACGCGAAACCCAGCATCTGCATTCCAACGCAGCCCGAGCAGATGGGAAACGCCGCGAAACTTCAGAAACTAAATTGCTCAATAACCGTGAAAAACAAGACTGAAATGAGGGCTGCTGTCCAGAAAATCAAAGAGGAGAGACAGTTCTTTAGACGAAACGTCATGGCGCTGAACGAGTTTTCTAACAAGTTTAAAGGTTTGGATCGAGCGGTTGAAATCATCGAAAGCGTTGTAAAATAAACCATGCTAAGCCTATTTTTCGCTGAGGTGTAAGCGCTTAACTTCGCCTTGTGGCGTTTCTTCTTCAAAAATTATGGCGCTGAACTTGTAGATTTTGGCGCCTTTTGTCAGCCAACTGTCTGGAGGAAGCCCTGCTTTGATGCAGCAGTGGCAAAGGAATTCTTCCTCGCACCATCCCCATTCAACAGGCACCTGCGGCAGAAGTAACCCTTTGAAAAAGCCTTTTTCCACGATTAAACCGTCTTCGCCAACTTTAATTTTAGCCGAGTACTCTTCTGGCTTTTTTACTTCTATCGGCTCAGGTGGGGTGAGCACGCTTACTTCAAAAATCACTTTGTCAAGCTCTTTTAAAGAGAGCGGATAGAATCTCGGGTCCCGTGTTGCCGCGCTTATGGCGGAATCGATGACTGCTTCTACAAGCGGCTTGGTGGGATAAGGATACCCTATGCAGCCTCGAAGTGCTTTCGCCCTGTTTTTCAGGCTGTTTATGGTGACGAAAACTCCGCAGTGCTCAAAGAGTTTTTTAGGGGTGTTTTCTGGAGTTTTAACGGTTTTTCCTGTTTTCAAGTATTCTTTTACCGCGTTTCGTGCAAGTTTTATGAGGAAAATTCCTTCTTCTAAGCTTAATTCGAAAGGCAAATCTCGTCT
>CAZXCX010000226.1:0-2097 GCA_964639375.1 uncultured Candidatus Bathyarchaeia archaeon | reverse complement strand
GAAGTGTAAGAGCCCACGAGTGCGTAGAGTAAAAACGATGAGCGGGGATTTGTGGGGTCACTTGGGCTGGCTTCCGCCGAAGTTTGAGTGTGAAGAGTGTGGGTGGCGGGCGCGTTTGGTTTTGAAAGCAACCAACAAGCGGTTAAGCGTCAAGGATGTTGAAATAATTGCAGAGGCATCAGCTTCAGAAAACCAGCAGTAGCAACAAGGCTTACTTTAGAACTGGTATCCGTGAAAGAAATTTCGAGCCTTAATTTTCAAAGGTAGACTTAACTGAGTATAAACGTGTGGAAATGGCAGAAATAGCAATTTTAATAAAGAATAATAAAGAGATATAAAGGGGTCCTATCATCTGTTCACATCGCTGTGAGGCAATCTCTTGAAACTTCGGGCAGTTGCCTTCACTAAACCAAAAAAGAGGTTTAAACATGAGCTTGGAAGACTATGTTAATGCGCTTGGCGAATTCGTTTTAGCCAACCTTGATAAATTGATATTTTCGATTATCGCCATCGTAGCAGGATACATTGCCTACAAGTTAATAGGCAAAGAAATCAATAGGTTGAGAAATCAGAAGAAAATAGAAGATCATCTCGCTTATACATTTAACAGGATAGCGAAATGGATTACTGTGGCCGCCGTTCTATCAGCAATTTTAGCTCAGTTCGGAGCAACAATTGGATTGATCTCTGGGCTGTTGACAATTCTCGGTGGCACCGTGATAGGTTTTGCTGCCATAAACACCATTGGAAACGCTTTAGCTGGATTAATAGTGATGACCAGCAGACCCTTCGTCGTAGGAGATAGAATATTTTTTAACGGTCAGTTCGCAGACATAGTGGCTATCGATCTAATCTACACAAAAATGTTGACGCTGGACAATGTCTTAGTTTCAATTCCAAATCAAGAGTTGCTGAAAGCTGAGATAGATAACTACGGAAAGAAACGTGTAATCAGAAGGCACTGCACCGTAACTCCGGGCTTTGAATATAATAGTGCAGATGTTGAAAAGGCATTGCTGGAAGCCGCAGGAAGGGTTCAAGGAGTTTTGCAAGAACCTAAGCCATACGTTTGGATAACAAAGTTTCAAAACTACGCAGTTGAATACACTCTCTACGTTTTCATAAGCGACATAAAGAGAATGCCAGAGATAGACGCAGACCTCTACAGAAAAGTATTGGAGACATGCAAAGAGCACGAAATAGACATTAGCACACCACTGCTCCTTAAACAGTTGAAAGACTAAAGCAAACTTCCTGCAAAAACTATCAAAACTGCGCGACTTAGTAAACAAACTCGCTCGGGTTGCAGATGGGCGGGCTTTGGGTAAACGACCTAGCTCGCATCGTGGGAGCTACGGGAATCCTGCCTCCATATAGGAGAAAAGAGAAGGGAGAGGGGCGTCCGATTAGAAACCAACTTTTGGAAGCAGGATTCTCCGGCTCTCAAAACCATCATTTCTTAGATAATAAATAAAAGCTGTATGAATTTAAAATCCACTTTCTCAGCTTTTTCTAACTTGTAAGTGCAAAAGCGAAGCTGAGAAACATACGCTGAACAACACTTCCAACTCACGCGCAAGGGAGATGACAAAAGCAAAGTTAGAGCCCTGCAGAGTGAACCTGCACTTCTATGTACATTTCAGTCTTTAAATAAGGGGGCTATAGTCTCTCGTGAGCAGACCTGTTCAAACCTCTGCGCAGACAGTAAAGCATTGTACCAGTAAAGCCTTAAATAAGCTCTCCCAGAATCAAAAAAGCAACGGTGCAGACACTTTGAGCCTCGCAGTAGACGCAAAAGCCTTAGTCAAACAGTTCGGCAACATCCGCGCAATAGATGGCTTAACCTTCAACATAAAACAAGGCGAAATTTTCGGACTCATCGGACCAAACGGCGCAGGAAAAACCACAGCCCTCCGCATCGTCAGCACCCTACTCATACCCACCTCGGGCACCATAACCGTCTTCGACCTAGACGTGGTTAACCAAGCAGCCGAAGTCCGCAAACACATAAGCTACCTCCCAGAAGAAGCTGGTGCATACAGAAACCTCTCAGGCTGGGAATACCTCGAATTCATGGCCAAATTCAACACAAAAAAC
>CAZXCX010000225.1:0-2102 GCA_964639375.1 uncultured Candidatus Bathyarchaeia archaeon | reverse complement strand
AGGGAGAACGCGCCATGGCAACGGACAACGTGTCTCTCGGCCAGTTTAACCTTGTAGATTTACCGCCAGCGCCAAGAGGCGTTCCGCAGATAGAAGTCACCTTCGACATAGACGCCAACGGCATACTAAACGTAACCGCCAAGGACTTGGGCACGGGAAAACAAGCCAAAATAACAATTACGGCATCCACGAAACTGTCAAAAGAAGAGAAGGAACGCATGGTCAAAGAAGCTGAGCAGTTCTCTGAGCAGGATAAGAGGAAACGCGAAGAAGCTGAACTGAGAAACAATGCCGACGGCTTACTCTACACTGCAGAGAGAACTAAGAAAGACCTTGCGGACAAGCTGAATCAAGAACAGACGGGCAAGATAGACACGGCGGTTTCCGCTCTGAAAGACGCGTTAGCCACAAACGACATGGCACAAGTGAAAACAAAAACTGACGAGCTCCAGAAAGTTCTGCAAGAAGTTGGCACTGTGATTTATCAACAAGCAGCGGCTGAACAGGCAAAACAAAAGGCACAAGCGGACCAAGCAAGTCAAGAACCATCAGCGCCTTCAGGCAGTGGCGACGAAAAAGTTGTTGACTCGGAAGATTACGAAGTGAAGTGAACAGCCGAAACAGTTTTGATTAGGAAGTTGCATTTCGAATTTAGCGGTAAAGCGCATGGCTGAAAAACGAGATTACTACGAGGTTCTCGGCGTACCTAGAAACGCTTCCAAAGACGAAATCAAAGACGCCTACAGAAAACTGGCGATGCAGTACCATCCAGACAGAAACAAGGCTCCTAACGCAGAAGAGAAATTCAAGGAAATCTCCGAAGCCTACGCAGTTCTATCCGACGACCAAAAAAGACAACAATATGACACGTTAGGCCATGCTGGATTCGACCAACGCTACACAGCTGAAGACATTTTCCGCGGCGCAGATTTTGAATCAATATTCAAAGACATAGGCTTCGGCTTTGGAGACTTATTCCGCACTTTCTTTGGCGGCGGATTCGGCGGAGGCGGCTTCAGAGAAAGAATCAACCGAGGCCAAGACCTCGCATACAACCTTGAAATAACGCTGGAAGAAGCCGCAAAAGGAACCGAAAAGGAAATAGAAATTCCGCGAACCGAGAAGTGCGAAGTCTGCAACGGTTCAGGCGCCAGCCCAGGCACTTCACCACGTACTTGCCCCAAGTGCAACGGCGCGGGCAAAGTCCAACACATGAGAAAAAGCAGCTTCGCCATGTACGTGCATGTAACGCCCTGCTCCACCTGCAGAGGAAAAGGTATGCTAATAGATTCGCCTTGCAAAAACTGCCGTGGCACAGGATTAGTTAAGAAACGCCGAAAGATAAGCGTGAAAATACCCGTGGGCATAGATGAGGGGTACCAGCTTAGGCTCAGAGGCGAAGGCGAAATGGCCTCCAACGGAGGCGAACCCGGCGACCTCTACGTTCTTGTCCACATCGTTCCTCACGAATTGTTCATGCGAGAAGGCGACGACCTTTGGCACGTCCTAATCATCGGTTATCCTCAGGCAGCCCTCGGAACAGAGGTATCAGTGCCCACATTGGACGGACCAGAAACAGTCAAGATTCGCCCGGGAACTCAGGCTGGCGAAACTATTCGGTTGAAAGGGAAAGGCATGCCGCGTTTTAGGGGTTACGGCAAAGGCGACCTCTTGGTGCGCGTTGGAATTTCGGTTCCAGAGAAGTTGACGTCCAAACAGCGCGCGCTACTGGAGCAGTTGGCAGAAGAGTTCAATCAGGACATTAAGTCTAAGAAAAGCAGATTCGGTTTCTAGCCGTAAATTCAAACCGTGCTAACACGTTGTTTTCCACCTAGAGAAAGATTTTAAATGGAATAACAAGCGAATATAGAGTATAGCATAGGAAGTGAAAATTGCATGGCAGAAATTAATTTAATAGCTTTAGTGGTGAATATAATCGTTAACATCATTGTTCTGTCGCCAGTTCTATGGATTGCAGGAAGACTATTGGCTGGCAAAGACAAAGCAAAATTCACTGATGCCCTTTGGATTGTTGTTCTTGGAACAGTTATTGGCGCGGTTTTTCAAGCCTTGCTCGAAGGTATTCTAGGTTTACTCGGGTC
>CAZXCX010000224.1:0-2144 GCA_964639375.1 uncultured Candidatus Bathyarchaeia archaeon | reverse complement strand
CCCCTTTCGGATATAATTGCAACGGTGTTGGGCGTTGATTCTCCCTCAACTCAAGCAGTGTGGAAAATCTACAATTCGCTCATTGAAAAATTCGGCGATGAGTACACAGTGCTTATCGACGCGTCTAAGGACGCGCTGACTGATGTTGCGGAAGCGCCGATTGCTGATGCTATCTTCCGAGTTAGAGAAGGTTCGGTTAGCGTCGTTCCCGGATATGACGGCGTATATGGGAAGCTTGTTTTGGGTGTGGGCGCTTCAGCAGAGAAGCCTAGCCGCAGAAGAGTTCAACAGTTAAACCTTGCCGATTTCTGGTGAATATGGACTTTCATGTTGTTTAAAGTGTTTTTGTGTTTAACAGTACAACGGCAATACTTATTAAGTCGCAATACAAGCGATACCTGCTGGGACTGCCTTGGAAACATTAACCAGAAAAAAAGAAGACAAAATCTTCAAGATTATAGACAAAGTTCTGAAGCAAGTCTTCGGCGAAGAAGCCACCCTTTTCATATACAAATACCTAGAGCAGCATTACTCTCTGCGCCAAAGCGAGTTTTCAGAAAAAATCGATGTTTTCGCAAAAGGGCTTGAAGAATGTCTAAGCTCAGGTGCCTTCGCAATTGAAAGCAAAATCTTGGACGACATCTCCTCTATATATGGCTCAGTCAACGAAACAAGATTTAAAAGAAAACCTGAAAGATACGATTTTGCCCGTCAAATGAAAATCGCCATACGAAGAGCATGAGTACCCTACCCCCTTTTACCAAACTCATCCTAAATCTCAATAGCAACTTGTTTTTCGCTTTTTAAATGAAACAAAACGATTTTATTCTCTTTCATTCATTACTCATATCTCAATCTGCTGCAGAAGGTAGACGACTCTTGGAAGATATTCTAGCTAATATAAATGGCGTCGCTACCCAAAAATTTGGAGCCGAGTACGCCGAAACCCGCGCGCAAAAACTTTACAGAACTATGCTAACCTTGAAAGAAGGTCGAGTCGAAGCCGCCACGCAAGGCATTGAAAACGGGGTAGCACTACGTGTGCTTGTGAATGGTGCTTGGGGCTTCGCTTCAGTCGGCTCTCTAAACACTGAAACTTTGACGAGCGCTGTTTCCGACGCTTGCAAGATGGCCAAGACGGCAAGTTCGCGGCTGAAAACGCCGATAAAGCTTGCAGAAACCAAAACAGTGGAAGATCGTGTCCAGGTGAAACCGAAGAAAAACCCCGTGAAAATCCCAATGGAAGATAAGATAAAAACCGCATTGTCAATAAATCAAACGATTTTAGGCTATGACAAGCGAATCAAAGGCTGCACGATAGACTACTTGGACCTAACTGGAACCAACTATTTCGCAAACAGCGAAGGCACACGCATAGAACAAGACAAGCTCTACGTTTGGTCAAGAATAACCGCCACAGCCGCAAGCAACGGTGTTTTCACCTTCAGCAGGGAAGAAATAGGTTCCACAGCGGGCTACGAAGTATTTGATGTGGAACCTCCCGAAATGATAGGTGAAAAAGTGGCAAAGCGCGCAATCGAACAGCTATACGCTAAGCCACCGAAAGGCGGCAAATCTCCCGTAGTGTTGGGACCCAACGTCGTAGGAGTTTTCGTCCACGAGGCTTTCGGGCATCTTGCCGAGGCTGACTTGGCACTATCTGGAGGTGTGCTGCAGAATAACCTTGGAAAGAAAATAGGTTCAGACTTGGTCACCTTTTATGATGACGGAACAATAGACGGCGCCTTCGGCTCTTTCAAATACGATGATGAAGGGGTTCCCACTCAGAAAACGCTTCTCATAAAAAACGGTGTGGTCACTGGCTTAATGCATAACCGTGAAACCGCGCAAAAATTCAATGTAGCCCCTACTGGCAACGCGAGAGCCGAGAACTTTCGAGTAGAACCTATTATCCGCATGCGCAACACGTTCATGGCTCCAAAAGATTATTCTCTCGAAGAATTGGTTGAAGATATACGTTCGGGTTATTACTTCAAAAGTTTCAGAGGTGGACAAGCCAGCCTAGACGGCACTTTCCAAGTAGGCATCCAAGAAGCCTACGAAATAGTTAAAGGTGAAATAGGCGAACCCGTCCGCAACGCTTCCATAAGCGGCAACACTCTTGAAACACTCTTCAAAGTTGA
>CAZXCX010000223.1:0-2161 GCA_964639375.1 uncultured Candidatus Bathyarchaeia archaeon | reverse complement strand
GCGCATAGAACGCCCAAACGCGGTTGCTTACTTCTCTGGTTTTGTAGTCGCTCCAAGACGCGTAGAGAAGGAAAGCTAATGACAGGGTTACTTTTGCGGCTGCTAGTATTGTTTGCAAGTTGCAGGCACCCCGTCAAAGTAGTGTAGATTATGTTAATAAAAATGTGTCTTTGAATTCAGGTTGGCAGCGGCGGGAAAAAATTGAGAGTTACTGTGGGGCTTGCTCTGTGAAAGACAGAGCTGCTCCGCTGTTGGGAACCACTTTGAAGTAGTAGGTTTCCCCAGCTGTCCAAGTATAGGTTACGTTGAAACTTTCGATGGCGCCTGCGGTGATCGATTTTGGAAGCGAGGGAGTAGGCGTTTTGCTATCTAATTGTGTGGCTGAGGTTCCGACATAGACTTGAACTATTTGTCCGCTGGATGTTCCAGAGTTGCCTACGTCAATAGTAATTATATCGCCAGTTCTGAAGTTCACGTTTGCCTTGTACGGCATAAATCCTGCTTGTTGAGTTGCGCTGCCCATGTAGGTTGTTATCCACGCGTAGGTTATGACTATAGCTGCGACGGCGATGACTATGAGAAGCAACGTGGCCAGTATAGGCGATATGGCTTTCTTGGCTTTCAGAATTTTTCTTTTTGTCATTTTTCTCATACCTTCATTTGTTTAGGAAAAGTATGTATTTTGTATTTAACTTGTATGAAGTGGGAATCTGCATTCTGAATAATTCGAGAACCGAACAAGAAAGGATGGGGTTTAGTTTTCCGCGGTCACCGTGATTATTGGCGGATATTCCGCAAGTATCCACAAGCCAGTCGGTGTGGTTCCCTGCAACTTGTATATTGGAGTTTTTGTGCTGTCGAAAGTTGCAACTGCACCATACCATGAAACATCAAACGCGTACTTGAACGCTGTCGAACTCGTAATCGGCTGCAAGTCTATTCGTCTATTGGATGAATCTGCTCTTAGCGCGCCTGTTGTTGTTCCAGCTATAGTGTCAAAAGCGTAAAGCCGTCGGTTCGAAGTGTCTGTGAACATTATTCCAACACCGTCTGTTCCCGAAATAAATTGGCTCCAATGATGAGCCCATTTTCCGTCTGAGAAATTATAGAAGTAACCTGCACTGCTTACAACCGATGGCAAACCACCCGACGTTCCATTTTCTGTCTGTATCTGGTTTATTGAAGGAGAGTATAGCCTGATTGGGATTAAGTCGGTAATAGTTCTGCTTTGAGTGGACTCAATGAACATAAGTCTTAGTTGATAAGTGTAGTACGTTACGTTTGCGGGGAGCGTTATCACGATTTGGGAGTAAACGTTTGGACAGTTTGGTATTCCAGTGCTCCATTCAGCTTCTTGATGTATTATATCTCTTACCACACCATTGTAAATGATGTATGCAAGATTTGCACCATATGTTGGAAACTCCGAGTTTACACGCATAAAATAAGCTCTGGAAGTAACGCTTCCTACTTGTGATGTAACGTCGTAATTTCCGTTTCCATCAAACGGCAGTGTTAGTTCAACTCGCCCGTTGTACAACCTTCCATCGCCTGATGTACTATCGTCGAAATATAAGTTCTGGTATGCGAGGGAGGTTTGAATAGCGTCGTCACTGCCGTTCCACCATATTGTGACTTTTGAAACCTTACTGTTTGCCAAGAAAACTATCATGTTTCTGTTGCTGAAAACACTAGCATTACTTGCCATTCCGAGTGGATTTCGGTACTCTGATGCCCAATCTTCGATTTGAAATGGAACCTGCTGGTCAACACCATTTATTGTTTGAACGACATGAATGGCTTTTATGGGCACAGGTGGAATTGGCTTAGCCGCATCCGTTAAGTTCAAGTTTTGACCAAGCCACCTCATTGTGCCGTTCTGCAGCATTTCTACGACGATGTTTTCATTTGGGATGGTAGAGTAATTTCCATTCCATGCCAGTGTGGCGGTGTAGCGGCTGAACGATGAAGCCGTGACAATTATTCCCCGTGTATCCTCCACTTGAAGCACGTAAGAATCGCCAGGTACGCCCGAAGGCAAGTCTATTAAATACGTGCCGTCCGCGTATGACGTTATATTCGTTGGGTTGATTAATGCCCATGTTAAGTTTTCGTAAATGTAGCGGTAAAAATCGAAGTTGTGGCTTCCAAGGTTAATCAG
>CAZXCX010000222.1:0-2178 GCA_964639375.1 uncultured Candidatus Bathyarchaeia archaeon | reverse complement strand
GTATATCGAGCGCGTTTTTCAGAGTTACCGCGGCGGGTATGAAATGCCAATCATAAACGTCTATGAGGTCTATCTGCTTATTTGCTTGGTAGTAGATGCTTGCCGCGGCTCTCTCCACCTCTTGATTTAGAGTTAAATCCCAAGTTAAAACGCTGATGTGTGTGCGAACTGGATTTGCCACTCTAACGATTTTTACTCCACTTGCTTCTTCAACAGCGCCAGTCAAAAAGTCATGGTACGTGACGATGTGAGTCTCAACTTTGTTCTTAACCAACTGAGTTGACAACGCGTTTATGTATTCCGCGAGTTGCCCCACCACGCGAGGTGGGTACTCCCACGAGAAAATTATAACGTGCATCGGATTTCACTACGTAAAAAGCGAACAGACTTTAATTATTCCTCTTGCATTAAGATAATACCGTTTTTTTCCTTCATTATCAATAAAGCTCTCCGCGAATCCCTCTGATTTATACTTGTCAAGTATATTTTCAATCTCTCCTTGGTCCCGTTGCATAATTCGCGCCACTTCTTCGCCTCTTCTAGCCAAATCAGCCGCAGTCGCACATAAGTTGTGCAGTGTTTGTAGAACCTTTTCTGGAAACGGAAGCTCTTCTCTCATTTTACGTGCACCTTAACTGTCAAGTGAATATTGTAGGCTCCTCTTATAAACGCATTCGCGACCCATTTTGTTCAAAAAAGCTTGACTGCCGCCTGCACCTGCTTGCTCAATTTGTTGAACCGTTTTGTCGCCACGCTAATAATCGCCTTTCTAAGCGCTTCCCCGTTGCGTTTCGAGTTTCTGATTTTTTTCAGTTGGCGTGACAAGGTCTCATCCTGCAATGAATGTTCTGCCCAACCTTCAAAGTCTCCTCGGCAATTATGAAATTCCACAGCTTTGATGTCGACGGTCTTAAGCGCTTTTATGAATCCTTTTAGACTCCACGACATCACGCCCGTGTAATTCTCTTTTCCTGTTTTCGTATAGAACAGGAAGGGTTCGTTCGCGGTTAACGTTGCGGTTCTCAGTCTATTTTCAAAATCAAGTACTAACGCTTGAGCCGCGACGAAAGCGTCCATAGGCGACTGGAAAGGACTGAAATATGAATGAACTTCTCCTGGGGCTCCGCCCGCAGTGAACATGTAATAGAGATGGTCGCTAGTTTGGAAATAACGCCATATCTTGAGAAATTCTTCATCCTCAGCCTCCTTTATAAGCGGCTCAAGCCTTCGCAAACTTGTGTAGTAAGCCCATTGCATGGCATTGCCGAGCCACCCGCTTGAGTCTCTTTCAAGATCAGCCCAAGAAACGGTTCCTCCAGCTTCGGGGACATCAATCTCGCCTGCTGGCTCATGCTTGTCAATAACTTCTGAAGGCGTAGCCATATTCAGGTGTTCCCGCTTCAGGATTTCTTCGGGTAGGTGTCTCAGAAAGCTGTGGATGCCTGTTTCTGGCCAGTGGTGTTCTCCGAAAGTTTCATAATCTGGGAAAATGTTGATGCATTGTCCCTGTGTGTTGGCTAGCCACTTTGCGTATTTGTCCGCTGTCAGCGGCCACTCGCTCCACCATCTCGCTGAAAACCTGAAACCTATGTCATCTGTCAACTTGTAATTGCGCAGTAGCACTCTAATTTTCTTGCAACCTTTTGGAGTGTAGATGTAGTTTGGCGATTTTTCGCCAAGTATCTTTTCCACTCCCTCCATGAAGATTCCTATGTAACCCAAATTCTCTATAATTCGCGCTATGGAGTTGTTGTAAAGTAACTCGGTGTTCTCAAAAACATCAGGCGTATAACCAAGCAAGCTTTTTACTGTTTGCCGATGCATTTTTACCTGTTCAATAAACTCGTCTTTCTCGGGATAAAGACTGGAAATCGAATGATAATATGTTTGGTTCAGAAATTCAACGCAGCCCGTCTCGGCGAGTTGCCTAAAAGTTTCCAGAAGATCTTTATCGAACATTTCGCACTGTTCCAAGAAAACGCCTGACACGCTGAATGAAACTTTAACTTGTCTTTTCTCCTTCCTGTGCTTGTCAATCAGGTCAAGCAGTATCTGGTTCGACGGAAAATAGCATTTTTTCGCCGCTCGTTTGAAAATCTCCCTGTCCACATCATTATCAAAGTAGTAGTTGAACAGTTCTTCTTTTTTCAAACGCTTGAAGACTTTGTTCTCCCAAAA
>CAZXCX010000221.1:0-2184 GCA_964639375.1 uncultured Candidatus Bathyarchaeia archaeon | reverse complement strand
TTGATGTACACGGCGTCAACGGCTATGTCTATCTTTCCATAATTCAGTATCGTTAAGTTCAGTTGGTTTACCGTGTTCCACCAGACAGCCGTTATTTGAAATCGCTCTCGGGCTTGTTCTTCTCTTTGGTCTATCTGTTGTTGAAAGGTGCTGCTTGAGGAGGAGAAGGCGCTCAGACTGGATGCGTATAGTGCGGCTCCAGCCGCGGAGACTATTAAAAGTAAAAGGAGGCTAGCTATGATTTCGCTTATGCCTCTGTTGTTTCTTAAGAAAGAGCGCGAGATTTGCATAGTTTCACGTTCCAAGTGATCTTAAAGCGTTTAAGATATGAGTAGAGAGTGTTCTAGTCTTTTGCTTTGACACTGAATGTTACAGTTGTGCCGTCGCTGCAGATTATTTTTACTTCGTAGGTGATGTTCTTTGTCAATCCAGGAGTTGCGGCATTTATAGTCACGGTAGCTACTGCGTTTGGGTCAATAGTTACAAGACTTGAAGTTATGCTAGTTACGTTGTAATCATTGACGTAAGCTTGGTCTGGTGTGGTGGATATTCCTCCGATGTTTCTTACATACGCAGTGATAACATCAGAAGTCGAGTTTGCTGTGGCAGTGTCAAGAGAAAGTTCGCCATATTGCCCTGCTTCCTGTCCTGTTGCCCCTCCTATCCATCCCATGACATACGCGTAGACAACGACGCCTGCAGCAACTGCAAGCAACATCAAAATCAACGAAGCAATCACTGCAGAAAACGCCTCGCCTTTCCTGAGCAACCTTTTCAACAACATTTCTTTTTCACCTCTATCTTTCTTAATATTTCATACGAGGCAAGACAGAATGCTATAACGCTTATGAAGACAACATATGAATCAGTATTATTTGGAATTCAGATTCCGAATACTACCTTCGCTCTGCGCGAAAGTCAACAAATTGGAAGCTCATTTACTTTTTTCATCATTCTAATCGCCGTTTTTTTGGTGTTCTCTGCGGCAATTATGGCTTATACTACAAGACAACTTGACCTTATATTCATGGAAAGAATTAAGATAATCGAAAATAGACTCTCAATAGAGGTTGGTCATACAGGTCTAGGTAATAAAATTCTGGGGACTGGGTGGTACAAATTGAGGCAAAAGACATGGCACGTGATTCTTCTCCCTTTGTTCATTTTCTACAAAACACCTTGCTATACACGCAACTCATAAACTTTGAAAGCAACGAATGCCACTCAGCCACCGCCAAAACCATACAGGACGCCCAAAAACTCGTTGAAGCAGGATTTGAATATGTATACGAATTCAATGGACACAAAATCTTTAGAAAGAAAAAGTGCTAGGCGCATTCAAGAACATCGCCAGGACAAACCCCCCGTACTTTTCAACATAGTGGTGCGGTCGCCGGGATTTGAACCCGGGTCGTCAGCGTGGCAGGCTGATGTCCTAGCCAAACTAGACTACGACCGCCCTAAATATGGGCTACGTATTCTTCGCTGTCTTCTCTTAAAAAGCGTTATGTTTCTACGTGTAACACTCGCATAAATCCCTGCAGAAAACGGTAATCTCCAATGCGGAACAAATGGCTTTTGCAACTGCAGTCTGAGCAGCCGAAGCCATCTACAGATTCGCCTATTTCGCCAATAACTTTGGCGATCTTGCATTCTTCAGTTCTATTTGCTTGCTTGTAGAGCACTTTTACGATTCTCGCTACGCTATTGTTAAGTAAGTAATCTATGTGCCAAAACAGGCGTTTCTCTTTTCCGAGATGGCGTTTTATCCGCTGTTCTAGATTAGCCTGAGCAGAGCCAACGTAAGCGTATAAGCCCTTTTCAAACGTTAACTTGCCCAAAGCGCCCACGTTCACGCCCGTATCATTGTCTACTTGGATGATTAAAACGTAAACGCCCTTCAACGTGTTCAACTGCTTTTTTGGGGCTTTCGCTCTAGTTTCAGCCTAAGTCTGCGTTAAGGGTAAGTGTGCGCGTCCACTTCCACTGGTTTGGGTAGTTTCTTAATTTTCACTTCAATCTTCTCTGGAACTGCATCCAGTCCCTTGAAAGTTTTCGAAAAACCCAACATAACATTGGCTATGGTTTCCTGCACAAAATGATTCAACGGCAACTTTTGCCCATTAACCCACATTTCCGTCTCAAAACTCTTTTTTACTGTTCTATGGCTTTCACCCAAAACAA
>CAZXCX010000220.1:0-2192 GCA_964639375.1 uncultured Candidatus Bathyarchaeia archaeon | reverse complement strand
CCTAAACCTACAAGAATGCCCACTCCAAATGCTATGCCAACAGAACCTAGGGCAGCTCCTAGACTTAATTCGCCTGAAAGTAGTATGTTAATCGCCGTAAACGCACCCACCGTACACAAAACATCAGTCAAAATGGATTCAAGACTGAGAACGGTCTCAACTTCCTTGGTGGTCTTCACTTTTCTGATCAAAGCTATCACTATTATTGAGCTGCCTCCGCCGACGATGCTTCCTAATAGCAAGCCGTCCAGAAGACGCCAACCAAGCAACACTTTGCAGAGAGCGGTTGTTACTAACACGTTTAATATCCAACCTGAAATCGCCAGCACCAATGCGCGTGGGCTGTTCTTGACGGCTTCGTGTATGTTCATGTTTAATCCGCCGTCAAATAGAATGATGATAAGCGCTAAGGCAGCAAAGTAGGGTGTAATTGCAAGTAACTCTTCCTGAGCGAACAAATGGAAAATAGGACCCAAAAGCACTCCGAACAAGAGTAAAAGGATAGAGTCAGGGATACTTGTTCGTTTGAAAAACTCTTCTCCCAAGAAACCAAGAATGATAATGACTGCCGCAACAAGGAAAGCTATCACAGCTGGATCCATAGGTAAGTCCCTTCGAATTTTAAACTCTTAATATTGTCTATACTGTTAGAAGTTAAAATTTACTATTAAAGTCGCATATTAGTAAGCTGTTGCCCGAATTGACGAGTTTGAGGGGACACCAACAAAACGAACAACACCTACATTTAGCTCCGAATTTAGGTCAAGGGCAGATATTGCAGGTTTCTTGGCAACTCTGATGATTTTTCTTCCTGTAAACAACTACTTAGGTAGTCTGGGCAATCTGTATCCAACCAAGACTAATTGCGAGGAACAAAGCGTACAAGAAAAGCAAAACTGTTCCTTCTCGCCGACCTATTCTTTCGTTTGACAGGAAATACCACAAGAGAAGATTTGTTATCAACGAGAAAATAGCCACGTTGGAAAAGGCGCTCATGTTAATAGTCAGAGGTGATGCTACCAAAGTTATTCCGAGAATCAAAGTAATATTCATGAAACAACTTCCGACTATATTGCCTAATGCCAGCTCTAAATGTCCTTTTTTGACTGCACCAACACTCGTCGACAATTCTGGCACACTTGTCCCAAAAGCAACAACTGTAGCGCCTATGACGACGGGTGGTATACCTACACTCGAAGCTAGGTAAGACGCAGATTCAACTATAAAATAAGCGCAAATAACAACTCCGACAGCACCAAAAATGGTAAGGCTTACGTATTTGCCAAGTTTGTTTTTTTCTGTTCCTGAAGGTGCCTGCTCAGCAGGAGTTCGAGCCTTTGAAAGCTGGAACATATAATAAATGAAAATTACTAAAAGTATGACCCCGATGAATCGACTTGCATATCCAATATAAATCAGAGCCAACGGAACAATCGAAGCTATGAAAAGACCAAAATAAAGGCTTCCTAACTCCTGTTTTGCCATTTTGGGCAAAACGCGTGATTTCTCGGGATATTTCAAAGATATCAGAAGAAAACAGACACCAAGTATCAAGCAAATGTTTACTATGTTAGAACCCAAGACGTTTCCTATTGACACTCCCACGTTTTCTGGGTTTAATACTGCAAAAACGGCGACAAAAAGTTCCGGCAAAGACGTGGAAAAGGCAACTAGAATGAATCCTACCGTTGTTTTTCCTAATCCCGTTACGCTTGCCACGTTTATAGAATGAGTTATTGTTAAGTCACTAGCTTTACCCAGAGCCACCAATGCTGCAACAAGAATTAACGCGTTACCTAGTAACCCTAGCTCCTCGAACATTGCTCTTTCCCTCCTGGCAGGTTTTTGTTCTCATAGCGGCTCA
Source organism: uncultured Candidatus Bathyarchaeia archaeon (assembly GCA_964639375.1). Lineage (GTDB taxonomy): Archaea > Thermoproteota > Bathyarchaeia > Bathyarchaeales > Bathycorpusculaceae. The sequence continues at coordinate 328 of CAZXCX010000220.1, read as the reverse complement.
AAAATCTCCAATATTAAAGGAATCTGCAGTGAATTGATTAATAAACATTTTTGGGTGGCTAATTTTGATAGAAAAACGGAACACTTTGGGCGAGCATTAACTGGATTCTGTTGTAAAACTTTTTGAGGAAGGATTGAATTTCAATGCTCAAGTGTGGTTTGCAGCCTGTTGGGAAAGTATACGTTAATTGTAACTGAAAAGCCGGATGCCGCTAGCCGAATAGCCTCGGCTTTAGACGCTGAGGGAAAAGCCGAAAAGATTGTGGAGAATGGTGTCCCCTATTACGTGGCGAAAAGGAGCGAGGACATAGTTGTCGTTCCAGCTTTAG
>CAZXCX010000219.1:0-2211 GCA_964639375.1 uncultured Candidatus Bathyarchaeia archaeon | reverse complement strand
TCTTCTAAATCTTTTAGGCTTATTTCCACGTTGAAGTGGCCGCTGTTTGCGATTATGGCGCCGTCTTTCATTTTTTGCATGTGCTCTTTTCTTATGATGTTGATGTCGCCTGTAGCGGTTACGAATATGTCGCCTATGGCTGCCGCTTCAGCTATTGGCATGACGCGCAAGCCGTTCATTGCTGCTTCTAACGCTCTAAGGGGGTTCACTTCGGTTACTATTACGTTTGCGCCCATTCCTTGGGCTCGCATGGCTATGCCTCTTGCGCACCATCCGTATCCGCAAACTACGAAGGTTTTGCCTGCCACAAGAGTGTTTGTGGCTCTTAGAATTCCATCAATGGTGCTTTGGCCCGTTCCGTAACGGTTGTCAAACAAGTATTTTGTGTAAGCGTCGTTTACGGCTATTATGGGGTATTTTAGGCTTCCCGTCTTTTCCATTGCACGTAGCCGCAGCACGCCTGTGGTTGTTTCTTCGGTTCCGCCCTTAACGCTCGCCAGCGCTTCTGTCCGCTTGCTGTGCAGTGTGCCGACGAGGTCGGCGCCGTCATCAAGGGTTATCACTGGTTTGTAGTCCAGCACTTTGTCGATGCACCAGTAATATTCTTCGGTTGTCTGTCCTCGCTGTGCAAAAACGTGCGCGCCTTTTTCCGCCAGCGCCGCGGCTACATCATCCTGTGTGGAAAGCGGGTTGGAACCGCATAAGGCAACTTGGGCGCCTCCTGCCATTAGTATATCTACTAGAACAGCAGTTTCCTTCGTTACGTGCAGGCATGCTCCTAACATTAAATCTTTGAATGGCTGTTCCTTGCTGAATCTGCTCTTGATCTGGTTCAAAACGGGCATGTGGGCTGAGGCCCACTCGATTTGTAAACGGCCCTGTGGCGCTAGAGACCTGTCTTTAACTTGAAATTCTTTCATTTCTTTTCCTCTTCTTTTAGAAAAAAGGTTGACCTACTATTTAGTTTTGCTTTAACCTTGTAACAAAACCTAAAATCCAGTTCGTTATGGCACGCGCTAGTCGCTGGTGTACCTGTGTGTGTATGCCCACCAATAGCCTCACATAGTTTTTCTTGCCGTAAAGGTTTAATTATGCCTTGCCTGAACCTAATTGTGAGAGGTGTGCAATTGAGGGAACCTTTCGCCGAGTTTGTTAAAACTGAGTTAGGGTCTGGGACTCTGCTGATTACGTGCGGGCTCCCGGGAACTTGGAAAACAGAGACCTCAGAGGAAATTTCAAAGATCAAGGGGTATCCCATTCTTCGGAGTGATTTAATTCGATTGGAAGTTCTCAAGAATGAAGATGTTTTTGACGCGAAAGTTGCAGGGAATATGCGCAAACGGTTGGCTGTTTATGATGAAATGTTCCGTCGAGCAGACGACCTTGCTCAAAAGAGTGAAAAAGGCGTAATTTTAGATGCTACTTTTGTCACCCAAGAACTGCGAAGGCGTGCCGCTGAAATTGCAGCAAAGCACGGCATGACTTTTGTGATACTTCAAACCAGCTGTTCCGAAGAAGCGTCTATTGCGAGGATTCTGAGGAGAACTAAGGAGAAGTATGAGTCAAACGCCCTAACCATGGAGGCATATCGTAACAACAAGAGCAAGTTTGAACCCGTTGACCTAGATGACTTGAAAAAAGTGTATCCGAGGCTCCAAATAGTGCATTTGACAGTCGACACGGAGCATGATCCTCCCGAGGATTGGTACGTGATCGGGATGGAAAAAAGGTAACTGGACACCGTTTTCATCATGATAATAGATTTACATATTCATTCGAACCATTCTGACGGCGCTTTGACTGTTAAAGAAATTGTTAGAGAAGCTAAACTCAGAAATATTGGGTTCATGTCGATTACAGATCACGACTCGATTGACTGCCAGGAGATTGCCATGGATTTGGCTGGGAAAGCTGGAATCCGCTACGTTTCTGGCGTTGAATTGAACGTAACCTTCTCGCACCCCAGATACCACGAGGGCAAATCAACATCGCTAGATTTCTTGGGTTACCAATTTGACGCAGAGAGCAAGGAGTTAACGGAGAAACTTCAGCAGATGGCGAATTATCGAGAGGAAAGAGCAGCAAAGATTCTACGCAATCTTAATGCGGAATTTGAAAAAGAAGGAATTAAAAAGCTAACGAAGAAAGATTTTGATGAGATTCAGGCTTCCGTTGACGGAGTACTTGGGAGACCTCACATTGCGGATTATT
>CAZXCX010000218.1:0-2242 GCA_964639375.1 uncultured Candidatus Bathyarchaeia archaeon | reverse complement strand
GGTTCTTAAGGACTCTCTCAAGATCGGTTCTACTGATTCCCTCGCATACCAGTTGGTTTGCTGCTGGACGGTTTTTTTCACTGAGGAACGAAAGGTTTGCGGATTGTAGTTGCCCCTGAAAGCCCTCTGCTTCCTCGGGAGGGTACCAAAACTCCAGTTTCCGCTTTCGTAAAACAAGTCTGTTGAAAGTTGCTTCCATATTTGGGCGAGAAACGGAAAGATTTCTTCTTTTGCTGGGCTTGAAGTACAATAAGTTGTTTCGCCGCGATAGGTCTATAAGCCTAGATTTCCAATCTTCAATGCGACGCGTCATTGGAGGAACATAGTTCTCTCGAATTAAAGGGAAACCATCCTGTGGCATTAAATCACGATTCTGCACAATGGCTTTTAACAGTTATTATGATGCTGATTACTTTAACATTTGTGGTGCTACCTGAATGATTTTCTTTCTGAAACTTCGAACGAATAATTTAAGTGGACATTATTCTGAGCAAACTCTACGGGGTACAAGACGTTTATATGGCGGGCCCGACGGGAATTGAACCCGCGACCCTCGGATTTCTCTGCCTGCTAGCTTAAAAGTCCGATGCTCTAGCCTTACTGAGCTACGGGCCCGTCCAATGGGTCTTATTACTCATAGGAGAAACAAGAAAGGGGTTTTTTAGCGTTTCGATTCGGCACTTAACTCATAAAAAAATTAAGGCGTGTTTTGCGCCTTCAGGATGTTTGCCATGAAACCTTTGATTTTGTCGTTGGCGCTCAGTAGTGTATTTATTGTTTTTTCGCCCTTCTCTGTGAGTTTGTAAACTCTTTTTCTTTCGTCCCATATGCCTTCGACAAGACCGTTTCTTTCGAGAGAGTACAGCAGCGAGTAGACTGTGCCTGAACTGACGAGGAGGTTAAACTTGTTGTGAATATATGAGATAACATCGTAGCCACTGAGGGATGAGTTTCTCAGCTCGGTCATGATTATAATATCCATGAAGTTTTTGATTATGCGTTCATGCATTTTCTTGAGGATTCTTCCTTCTAATCTCCCACTGCTAAGTATTATCGTCAACGCCACCATGTTTATTCACGTTATAATAGTTTTGTTCGTGTTTAGATATATAAGTTTTATTCGAATTTCGAATTGGATGTTGAAACAAAGTCTGAAATATATATACTAAAAAGACTGCGGAAACATAACAGTGTTAAACCACAATTTACTTTTGACTTCTCCTTTCCATCTTAAAGCCTTAGCTGCAATGTTAAGGACAAGCTTTTCCTACACAAAAACCACACCTTAACTCCTACTCAGAGCACAAAACCGTCAGTTCATAAGCATGCGTTTCCTGTGCGGAAAAGGTTTTCTTGTAAATTTTGGTTGAAAAAAATTTCAATGTTTAATTATATAAATAACGTGGAGTCAACAAAATTTTAAACGCATAATTTTCATTTCGATGATAGATACGGCTGTTTTTACTAGTTAGAGATATATGTACATGTTAACAAACGTTATTTCCTCTTTTGCGCTTAGAAAAAGCCACGGTGCTAAAATTGATTTCATGGAAATACTCATTTAAGCGATTAAACGAAGAATATGAAATAGCAAAGAAAAAGAAGCAAGCTTTGGACAATTTATTTGAAACCGGCAGAATTTCTCAGACCACACGCGACTCGTTCGAGAACGACATAACCGCGGTCATAATGGAAATCGAAAAACAGCAGAAAGACCTCCTTGCTAAAATGCAAGGTAAAACACAGGAGCTAGAGGGCCAGATCAAAACGTTGGAGACCCTTCTTGCCAACTACGAGATACAGCATGTAGTTGGCGAAATTGATGAGGAAAGTTACCAGCGTGAAATTACTCTCTTATCCACAGGACTTGAAACCGCCAAGCGCGAATTAGATGTAATCAAAGAAGCCACAAACCAGCTTTGCCCACCTGTCGAAGCGCCACCAACAGAGCCTTCTTTGCCGGCTGAGGAAAGCGAAGCCGAAGTCGTCCAAAATGAGCCCGTAGAAAACGAGGCAGTCGCCCCAGCTGAAGTGGAAGTTGTAGCAGAGCCAAGTCCCGAAGAACCAGCCATAACAACAGAGGAGGCAGTTCCAGAGCAGCCCGAAATTGAGAGCGAAGAAACTATTTCAGCAGAGATGCCTCAAGCCGAAGAAGACACACCACAAGAGATAGAGGACACACCACAAGTCGTAGAAGAAATGCCAGAGGTCATAGAGGACCAGCCACAAGTCACAGAAGAGA
>CAZXCX010000217.1:0-2248 GCA_964639375.1 uncultured Candidatus Bathyarchaeia archaeon | reverse complement strand
CGTTGAAAGAAACTGTTAATCCGCCATTTTCTCTTACAAGCTGAAAAGCCTCTACATCGGTTATGCTGTCGCCCACGTACATCACGTCTTCCAGCGGCACATGTAACTTTGCCACTGCATCCTCTATGGCAGCGGCTTTTTGGCTCCCACCAACAGTAGTCACTTCAGAGAAAATTCTACCTAAACTCATGCCTGCGATTTCGCTCCAGAAAATCGTGTCAAGCCGCCTGATTGTTTCTTGGTCAGCAGTCGAAAAGTCTTCTATCGATTTTGCCGCTGGAGGAATAGCTATCATCGGCATCTGCACGATTTCTTTTGCGATTTCTTTCAGCCGCATCTTTTCTTTTTCGGTGACGGCGTATTTGTCGATGCTTAGCTTTGTGCAGTAAGTGTTTGCGTATGGAAAATCTAAAGCTTTGCAGAGCGCCTTTATGTAATGCTCGTAGCTTGTGCTTACAATGAAGGCGCTGGCTACTGCTCTCACATGCTGCAAGGTGTCTTTGCTGTTTGCGATCAGGATTAGGTTCTGAGCGGAGAATTCTTCCATCTGCCTGTCCGTAACGTCATACGCCTTTAGAAAAGGCAAAATCAGCTTCAGTGTGCTGCCAGCGGAGTAACCAGGCTTTTTCAAAACGTCAGCAAGCACATCATCATACTTGCTTATGAGAGCGAAAAGTTTGTCTCCGTTTGGAACAAAACGCGCTGTGACTTCGAAGGCGTTGTCGTTTTTGCTTATGGGTCCCTCGCAGTCTGATATGAAAACGCGCTTCACGGCTTACGCCTCAACCGTTCCATGTGGCTTGCGCTCTGTGCTATGTGCTGCTTTGACGCTATATCCGTCCTGTTCCAGAGAGCACCGTCTTTAATCGCTTTGGCGCCTTCCAGAGAGATCTGGCGCGCTTCTTCAATGTTTTCGCCGACGCCTAAGACGCCAACCGCACGAGACTTCAGGGCGTAAACTTGGCTGTCTCTGACTTCCATGGCTGCGGGATACACGCGAATTCGGTCGCCGTACTTGCTGGCTAGCGCATAAGCTTTTGACAGGTCGACTGGCGTGTTAACCGCCGCTTTATCCACTAGACTTGAAAAAACGTCAGCGTAGCCTCCGTAAGTGGGCGGAACCTTGTAGGTCAGCACGGTCGCCGCTTTCTCCAATTCAACGCGCCTCAAAGTGCCATCCAAAATCTGGAAGCATACATCAACGAAATCGTCCTTCAAAACTGGGAGAATGTTGATGATTTCGGGGTCGCCTGGGCGACTGTTGTTCTCAAGAACCTTAAGCCCAACTCCAGTGTGCATGAAAGCCAAGTACAAGGGCACGCCTCTCAGTGCTGTGTCGTCTTCTATTTTCGTTTTCCATTTTTCAAAGATCTTCGTGGCGAGGGCGAGTTCACAGTCTCGTTCAGCCGCAGTCAGGAAAGGCAGCGCGTCGCCTGAGTCTTTGTAGGAGCCCATTCCGCCAGTGTTTGGTCCTTTGTCCCCGTCAAAAGCGCGCTTATAGTCACGCACATTAGGCAATGGGATAAAGTGTTTTCCATCGCATAACGCTTGGAAACTGGATTCTTCGCCGTCTACTTTCTCTTCTATTATAACAGAGCCATACTGGAAGTTCGACATGAAATGTTCGAAAAGCTGTTCCCGCGTGGTGAAGTGGTCGCCCCAGACGCCTACGCCTTTTCCCGCCGCGGGCTTGTCAGGCTTCACTACGGCTTTATTCTCAAGCTGGTCGAGCCAATTATATACAGCGGTCTTAACATCTCCCGTTCCCTCGTATTCCTTGGGGTCGAAAATCTTGAAGCGCGGGTTTGCTTCTGGCGCTATTTCTTGGAATAATAGGCGTTGTTGAACTTTGCTGGCTTCTATGGCGTATTCTTGCGTTGGGCAGATGACTGGTATGGCTGTCCGCTGTTCCACGAGGTCGCGTACGCCCTCGATTATCGGTTTTTCTGGGCCAACTATCGCGAAGTCGATTTTGTCTTTGTTGGCTTCGGCGAACTTGCAGATTTTTTCGATATTTAAGTCTGGGATGACAACGTGTTTGGCGGCTTTTTTTATGTTAAAAGGGTTGTGCTGTTTGTCTGCGATGTAGAGTTCCACTTGGTGGTTTGGGCTTCTGGCGAAAGCGTCAACCATCGCGGTTTCTCTTGCCCCGTATGAAACGACGAGTACGCCTACTTTCTCCATGAGAGACACCTTTGTTTGTTAGAGAATAAACTGGAACGCTTAATTTGTTTTATCACTAAGCTTG
>CAZXCX010000216.1:0-2255 GCA_964639375.1 uncultured Candidatus Bathyarchaeia archaeon | reverse complement strand
GAGCTTCTGCTGATGCGACATCTTTTTTATCTCTCTTTCACGTTTCATGGCTTTCACTCGCGAGTTAAAAAGTTCAACGTAAGCAACTTGCTTAGGTTTATGCATCTTTGTATATCTGGCGCCTTTGCCGCTTGCATGAAGCCTTGTCCGCGCGTCGATGTTTTTGGTATATCCCGTGTAGAAGCTCCCATCCCTGCAGAGAAGGATGTACACGTAGAAGGGCATTGGCGCTAACGCTCCCAGAGGTTAAGAGCCCGCATAATCGAAAATTAAGCCTCTGTGTAATGCGCGTTTCATATAGGCTTCTGGATCAATCTCTTGAACTTTCGCTTGGTCAACGTCGATTATGTAAATCTCTTGTATGCGAGCGTTTTGGATCTCTTCTTCTGTGACTGGAGGATTTTGGTAATACTTGTCGCAGAGCTTTTTTATTGCTTTTATTTCTTCAGACGTTCTTTTTCTCGGCGGCTTGGCTAACGCGCGTGGAAATGGCAAGATGTAGTGAGGCGGCATGCCTAGTGCGAATTTTCCGGCGAAACTGCTGTACCTGATTATTTTGCTGGCTAAACGCGCTGATGTATAGGTTAAAGGGAACAGCGCATGTTCTGGAGGAATGAAGCCTGTTTCTATTTCAACTATGAGGTTTCCGTAGCCCTTTATAGCGTACAAGTCGCACGTTAAGACTTCGTTAAGCGAATATTCAATCTGCACCTCGTAACCCTTTAGAATGAGGTATTTGGCGCAAACAAGCTCCATTACTGAGTGGTTAATCTTTACAACGTTCTCCCTTTGGAGGCCCACAAGCCAGTCCTTAAGCATGTTGAGCTTGTTCTCAACCTCTTTCTCCACGCCAAGCGTAAGCCGCGACAATAAAGCAGTTAAATCTTGCTCAAATCTCTCTCTGTTGTTCATCACTTATTTCCTTACCAGTTGATACGGGCGAGTTGTTTATTTAAATTTCAGACATTATGTTTAAACCGTTACGATATATAAACCCAAAAACCTCTTCACACCATAGATGAATTATCATTCAAACTATTTCGAAGCTTAAATACCGCTCATCACTCTTAGCGCTTAGCTAGTAGTATCATGTGTTAGTTTTGGTGTTTTTGTCAAAAATCTATGCAGTACAAATGTCCAGTTAGTATACTATTGTACAAACAACTTTATATATAATCAAATGGCTAGTATACGTTTGCCAAGTTGAGGAGCAGGCTGGAACGCATCAGCAAAGGACAGTTGTCACATTGGCTAACTGCTCAAGTTCCTCCCAAGCGATTATATCAAATGGGAAGAATGGCGGCGGTTGGTTAACAGCTGGCTGAACGATGTTGGTCGTTTGGGCTTAGACTCAACTTGGCAATCGAATTTTTGTATGCCTTAACACCCAATTTCTCTTTTTTACTCTTCAAGTTATAGTGCGTCACTCCATAATGGAAGCAGGCAGTCTTCTAGAACGAACGGATAGGGCTATTCCGAAGCAAGCAAAAGTAACCCGCAAATTATGTTAGCTACGCCTATAAAGCCCATAGCGATCAGGGCGATTAGGCTCGATTGAGACGAAAATATTTGGACGCCCATAACACAATGTATTGATAAGAAGGTCGATACGGCACCAACTGCCATGAGCAGACCGATTATGTACTTGCGTATTGAAGTGCACACTTCGAAAACTTGAAAGCTCTCTTTCCGAGTGGTGTCTACAACTAGGTTATCTACGTCAATTGTCGGAGGCTCAGAGTTAATACAAGATTTCTTGCGTTTGCGTCGCATATGACCCAAGAATAGTAGGTGCCTCTGATTTTATTAAGGTTTGCTGACCCGCGAGTTTATGCCTACTTGTTGCTGCCAGTTGCCCTAACGGTCGGATGCAATTAGGTTCAATATTCCAGCCAAAACCTGAATTATGCTGACGAAAAGCAGAACGTAAAAAACTAGCGTTGCCACTTCTTGCGAGACACCATGTAGCACGATGGAATTAGTTCCTAATAGATACGCCACGAACGCGAAAAAGCCGCCTAAGCCTAAGCTTATTCCTCCGAAAGCGATTCGAATGCGGTGGTGACCCACCATTCTGATGTAGTAAACCAGCAACGCTACGATGCCAAGTTCTAAGCCCAAGATCAACACGGAAGGCTCTATGAATAGCACTAGGAGAGCTGAAGCTGCTATTCCCGCGATAGGAGTCAAAGGATATAAGGGCGCTTTAAAGGGTCTTTTCAGATGGGGCGCGATTTTCCTCAGTTTAATCACTG
>CAZXCX010000215.1:0-2258 GCA_964639375.1 uncultured Candidatus Bathyarchaeia archaeon | reverse complement strand
GCATGCTGACCTCTCACTTGGATTACTCTTTTCTGCGAGACAGGTTGCCTATAAGCGATGTAAGAAAGCGTTTTCAACGGACCAGAAGAAAGCAATGGCCTATTGACAAGTTTCTTAACCAGCGGAGTAAAATCCGCTTTTAACTGCAAAACGTAGCGGTCATCCTTTAGCTCCAATATTTCAAGTGCAGTGTTTCTGGCTGAATACTCTTGCATAAGCGCTTTAGTGAATTTTTTAGTTTTCTTTTTCGACCTAGTGCTTAAAACTGAACATAACTCATTAAGGTCTAAAGGGCGACCAGCAACGTACAAGGCTGCCTCCAATAACCTCAGGCAACGCTGCATTTTTTCTTCATCTGGTGTCAACTGAACTACAGCCTTTGAGCTAGCTGATTGTTTTTTCGTCCCTTGCAATGTTCAGGTTCCCCACAGCTATGTATATTTCTTCTGTTTCTTCATCCTGCCACAAACTTACTCTTCTGTTCTGTGCCAAAAACAGAAGAAGAATAAACGTGCGGACCGCTTCTATTCGAGCAGTCCCTTTTATAAGCGTTGAAAACTCGATTATTCCCGCGCCTTTAACTTTCTCGCAGAGAAGATCGTACAGTTTCTCCATCTGCATCTCGATTTCCATCAAGAAAACGTCCAATTGAGACAGGATATCGGATACTGCTGGAAGAACAGGTTGCGCAACAACTTTGTCGAGGCGAGGCAGCTTTTCACCTTTCAGCACATCGTCTAAAACTTCCAGCAGATGCCGTATGGTTGTTGACGTCAACTCTTGCCTCAGAGGCAAAAACAAGGGTGGCGGAACAAAATCTTGCGGAGTCTTCGGCGGCGTGGGAGGCTCCTGAAGAGTAAGCAGAAGCTTTGACTTCATCAGGTAGATTAGCGCAGAAGAATCCAACGCCACACCCGAAGCACGGAAATCCACCTTTCCTGTGCTTTCCATTTCCGAAAGAAACGATGTGAGCAAGTAAGCGATGTTCACGTTCCAAGGCGTGAGCTTTTCAAGTTTGCTGATTTCGAAGAGAATGTTCCACGGAGGTCTCAGGTAAAAAGGCTTTCTCATTGCTGTTGACATTTAACTGGTCGCCTCCAAGAACTTTGTGGAGATAACGTTTGAAACTCCGTTGCGTTCATACACTCCGTAAACTTTTTGGGCTTTGTTCACAATTTCCGGCTTTAAAGTGATTACTATGAACTGCAGTTTCTCAGACTCCTCCAGAAGGACATCGGCGAGTTTCGAAACGTGAAAAGCATCCAAGTGCGCGTCTATCTCGTCAAGAATATAGAACGATGTAGGCGTAAACTCTTTCAAGGCAAATATGAAGGCGACAGCTGAAACTGAACGTTCGCCACCGCTTGCACCGCTAACAACTATCGACGGCTTATTAGGGAACTGCACGAGCATGTCTATGCCGCCGTGGAAAGGCTCCTCTGGCTTTTCAAGCTTCAAAAAGGCATTGCCGCCTCCAGTTAGTTTTGAGAAGTAAGTCTGAAGGTTCAGGTTGATTTTTTCAAACGCATCCATGAAAACCTTGCGTTTCTTGGCTTCAATTTCATCCATAAACTGCACGATAGCTTGCTTTTCTCTTTCAAGCTCATTCAAACGCAGGGATAATTCTCTGTATCTTGAAGTTTGCTCTGCATAATGCGACAGGGCGAGTTGGTTCACAGCGCCTATTCTTTCAAGTTCAAACTGCATCATCCGAATTGAAGTTTCCGCTTCTTCGACTTGTTTTTCCGTGGTTTCTAAAGGATTTTCATAGCCGAATTGTTTAAGCTGATTTTGATGCTGCTGAAGCCGTAACTGGTGAGTCTGAATGCTGAGTTGGAGCTGATTTAGAAGCATGTCAGCCTGTTCGTACTCTGCGTCCAGTAGCCGGAGCGCGCTGTCAATGGCGTCTATTTGCGTAGTGAACTTTTTTGCTTCCTCCCTCGCTGAAAAAACCGCCTTAGAAAGTTCAACGCGGCTCTTTTCTAGCTCCGATAGTTCCTGCTTGAGGGATTCACGCTGCTGAAGCGCTTCAGCCACTTCCTTCTCAACTTTCCTCTGCTGTTGTTCAACCTTCGAGAGTTGGATCTTGGCGTTTTTATACCCAACGCGCAATACATTGTCGAATTGGGATTGGCGTGTAGAAATTTCAGTTTGAACAGTTCCTAGGTTCTGCCTGAGAGTGATTATCTCCTCCGCGAGTTTCTCTCGCTTGACTTCCAACTCCTGAATGTGTCCAACATCAGTTTTCTTCCTTAGAA
>CAZXCX010000214.1:0-2260 GCA_964639375.1 uncultured Candidatus Bathyarchaeia archaeon | reverse complement strand
CTTGCCACGTGTTGGCCCTCCGCAAGATGGAGGCATGGCAACATAAGATTATTGACAATTTGAAAATAACAATTGGTCTCTTCTGTTTTGGAACATTTTCACTAGGCTCCATGCTGGAATATATAAAAAAGACATACAAAATAAGTCCTTCAGATATTAAACAAATGCGTTTATCTTCAAAGTTTGTCATTCAAACTAAAAGCGATGTTATACAGATTCCATTGTCTGAAATTAAAGACCACATTCTGCCTAGCTGCCGTACATGTACGGATTTTACTTCTGAGCTGGCGGACATATCCGTTGGAGGAGCGTACCCTCTGAAGGACTGGTCAACGGTGATCATCCGAACTAGGGCTGGAGAAGACTTCTTTTATAAGGCAGTTGAAAACGGTATTATTAACACATGGGTTATAGAGCAAGAGCCAAAAGTCTTTGAGCGAATAGTGGTCGCAGCGATGCAAAAGCGAAGGGAGGCTCTGAAAGAGGCAAAGGAAATGGAAGAGGTTTACGGTTATCTTCCTGTTCTATTACTTAGAGAAACAGATGCTCTAGCTCACATCAAAATTGAAGAGATAATGACTAAGAACATTAAACCCGTGCCGCAGGATATTACCGTCAGCCAATTCTTAGATTTTGTGGCGAAACATCATCATATAGCATATCCGATAGTAAATGAAAACAGCGAACCCATTGGATGGATAACCTTGGAAGAAGCCTCGAAAGTTGAAAAACAAATGAGAAACGTGACTCTTGTCGGTCAAATAGCTATACGAAAACTTGTTGCCGTTTACCCTGAAGAAACTGCCCTAGATGCTTTCAAAAGAATGAGTGAACACGAAATAGGCCGCGTCCTCGTTTTTGACAGGGTTAATCCCAAGAAAATTTTGGGTATAGTCACTAAAACAGATCTAATGCATACGCTAACAAAACAATACTAGAGGATCCTCGTAAACATTAACCTAGACCTCTTTAGCCAGTGTCTCTATTTAAAGCGCAAACTGCATGTAACTGCGGAATAGAGCAAACTCGGGTTTTTTATTTTAAAGACCTTCAACTATGATGATTCGCATGCTTAACACTTAAATCTGGGGACTTACTTTCTAACAAAAGTCAGATCGGAAAACTATGAGGAAAATTGAAACATCATATCTAACACAAATCTGGGCAAGTGGTCCATGCCCGCAAAGGGGACACATTGTTTGGGCTGATAAACAGGGATTTTCAGCACATCTAGACTTACAATTTTTAAAAGTCGCGAAAAACATTTGTGTTCACGATAGGTGTAAACATCGTGGCAAATGGAATGAACAATCGAAATCTGTGAGGGAAAACAAAACGTTTAACTCAAGCATAACATCAGTCGAAACACAAAATCTGAAAGAGGCGAGTATGCACGTTAGCTGAGTCTGCCATAGCATTCATATTGATCGTAATAGCCGCCTCGCTTATCTACGCACTAGGCCGCCGAGTTGCACCGAAACCTATTCAAAGCGAAAACGAGCGATCAGCATATGCTTGTGGAGAAAAAGCGACATTCCACGGACTAAAAGTCAACGTTTCATTATACAAGTTTCTCATTTACTTTGTTATTTTCGACTCAGCAGTAATATTGATCGCATTTGCATCATTAATGGCACAAGGAAAAAACGTAATTTTGCTAATTCTGTACCTATTTTTGATGCTGGCGTCGGGTCTAGTCCTATTCGAAGGAGGCAAAGATTAACGAATAGTATAGCAACATGGGCACGGCTCAAATCTCCTTGGGTGCTCCACTTCAACTCTGGCGCATGCAATGGCTGCGACATTGAAGTCATAGCCCTTTTGACACCTCGCTACGATGTAGAACGGTTCGGGATCAAACTCGAACCTTCCCCGCGGCACGCCGATGTCCTATTAACCACAGGTGTGGTCACAAGGCAATGTGCCGAACGGTTAAAGCGCATTTACGACCAAATGCCCGAACCGAAGTTTGTGGTAGCCATAGGCGCATGTGCATGTTCAGGCGGCGTTTTCAAAGGTAACTACACCGTAGAAGGTGGGGTCGACAAGATAATTCCAGTTAACGTTTACATTCCAGGCTGTCCGCCAAAACCTGAAGCCATAATTGATGGAGTTGTAAAACTGCTCAGCTCAGTAAAAGAGGCGAAACCAAACGGCAAAAAATGAACAAGAACTCCTGACCATTCTCCAAAACAGAATGGGCGGTAGCCTTCAAATCCAGCCAGCCCACCTCGGAAAAGCTTCAATCCAAGTTAAAGCC
>CAZXCX010000213.1:0-2265 GCA_964639375.1 uncultured Candidatus Bathyarchaeia archaeon | reverse complement strand
TCTTCATTTTTCAGTCACCTAATAGTTCATTTATTTTGCTGGACAATAGTGAAGCTTCGGCTAATCCCACATGCTGGTAGTGAATGTTACCAGTCTGATCAAGAATTATAATTGTTGGAATAGCCTGTATACCGTATTTATTAAAAACTCCAACAGTATCACGTGCAACTAGCCAATCCATGTTATAGTCTTTCTTAAATTGCCTAAGCCCTATTTCACTATCACTTGAGGAACCAACAGAAATAACCGCAACTTCGCTGTTATCATAATTATTAACTATTTCGGTCAAGTGCGGTATTTCTCCTACACAAGGACCACACCAAGTTGCAAAACAGTCTATAACTACAACCCTTCCTTTAAATTCGCCGAAATCGGCGTCAGTTAATGTGTAAAGAGGAGGAAGCTCACCAGTATTTGATGGTTGCATGTTTTGCAATGCTGCAAAAACTCCTATAACCAGAACTATTAGAACTAGAAAGCATATGCCTAATACTTTGCTTCTAGACAATCCTTTTCTGTTTCTCGGTTCCCTCTCTCTTCTCAGACGTTCAGCTTCTAATGCCTTCTGATGTTTTAAGGCTGCTTGACGTCTTTTTTCCTTCCAACCTTCCTTTTTCTTCTTTTTTGTCATTTCAGCGCCTTCAATTCACTTGAAAGTAATGTTTTTAAAAACTGTTGAACAAGGATTTTCCTCATCATATTGAGATACTCAGCAACAACCTCTTCATACATTTTTGGATACCCCTTATAGTCTCCTCAGCATTTGTTCCCTATTAAGGACAGTTAACAATTTAATGTGTTTCATTGCGAATCCTATTTCAACCCTTCAGCAGGTGCTACTACAGGAGATACATTCTCGAAAACTTGCTTTACCTTTCCTGTGTATTTTTTTCTCCTAAGGAAATAACAAGGTCATATTAATTCAAAATCATTTTTCCCGCTTGTTGTTTCAGCTCTTCTAAAGTTATTGGATTTGCCTGTGGTTTATTGAAACTTGAATCATAGTCTTCTGGAATAATGAAATTTGGCTCCATGAAACCATGGTAGCCCGGGAGAGATTCGAACTCTCGTCGAGGGCTCCAGAGGCCCCTATGCTTGACCGCTACACCACCGGGCTCCAGCCTATGCCATAAAAACACAGATTCAACATAATAACTTATATGTTGCATGCTCGGGCGAGCCTTCCAGCCCCGAAAGAGCCCGAACCCTGAAACTGCTGGATTAACTCGTCCACCGTCAGTGCGCCGTTTATTTTTCATGTGCTCCACTGGATTCTGCGGGTAATCCTTCCGTTTCATCAAAAGCACCGTCTGGCTGATATTACATTCTCTATAGAGTGTGGAAAACACCTTTTTTATATTTCGTTTATCGGCGAAATGGACGGGTCCGCTGAGAATAGCTCTCAAACGGGTTCAAGTCCATTTTTACCTCACTCACCAAACCTTCAACTGTAAACCTTCTCGGTTTGAAAGGTAAAATCCTCTTTTACGTCGAACGCGCTTTTCTCATTTGATTTAGAGTGATTGCTGCCAGAAACGCTGAAACTGCTCCTATTGCTAAGTATGTTACATGAGGCAGAAATGTTACATGAGCCTGAAGGCTGTAGGTAAAACCGAAAAGAAGGATTCCAGATGCGGCTAGGGCTGTTAACGAAATTTCTTTTCTGTAGTCGAAAAGCGCTTTTCCTACAAGAGGTCTTAGCGGTATGAGAGAGGAAAATACGGTTATTAGGGTGAACCACAACCCGATTTCACCTATCGTATTGAAGCCTAGCATGAATAATCCTGCGAAGGGAATCATAAGAGTTAGAAGTAAGAGCATTTTTGACAGAACAAATAGCCCCTTCGCTTTCTTAGAAAGCTCTCCGCTTTGGTATCTTGTAATTCCGGGAGAACCGAGGGGAAAAAGGAACACGAGACCAGAGACGAGAAACATTATTATTCCATACATCCAAAGCCTGAATTGCTTATGGACCCTGCAGGTTCGCGCGCAAAAAGCCTCAAAAAGCTCCGCGAAAAGAATCACTACGCACACGGAAACCAACGCTGAAGGAATAAAATCGGCAAATCCTGAGAGGGATAGAAAGTTTAGTATGCCATTTGCTTCCTCCGCGCCAAAAACAATAGTCGCAATCAAAGCTGAAATCCCAAGGGCTACCGCTTCTCCTCCTGTAATGAAAGGCGCTTTTTCTAGGGCTTCCAACTTCGCTTTGTCGACAGTTTCAAACAGTTTTTCACCATAAAGCTGTAGGAACTCTTTAAGTTC
>CAZXCX010000212.1:0-2270 GCA_964639375.1 uncultured Candidatus Bathyarchaeia archaeon | reverse complement strand
GCTCGGAACTTCTCGCTGGAAAGAACCCGTCAGGCTGAGCATTCAGAGCGGTTACCCTGCAGCCCGTGGCTTTCAGAACTGCTGGGCCGACGTTGAAGGTGGCGCCGCATCCAGGGTCTACAGCAACACGCCATTGCTTATGCAAGACTACCGCTTTCTGCGCCATTTCGATGTAAAGATAGCCAACATCAGCAAGGGAAGCTTTGCCTATACTGCGCCAGTCTGCTAGCGCAAAGTTTTCTTCTGCTATGATTTTTTCCACCGCGTTTTGACTTTCATCAGTGTAGGATAGGCTGTTGCCGTTGAAGATTTTTATGCCATTGTACTGGGGCGGATTATGAGAAGCTGTAAGCATACATCCAACGTCAGCGTTCAGCGCCTTAGTTAAATAAGCCAAGGCGGGAGTGGGCACAGCGCCAGCCAAAGAAACGTCCACGCCGCCTGCCATAAGTCCTGAAACCAGTGCGTCTTCAAGCATCGAACCTGACACTCTTGTATCTCTCGCTACAAGCGCTTTTCTCGCTTTCGAATGCGTCGCCACAGCTAAACCCACCCTGCAAGCTAACACTGGCGTTAAGTCAACGTTAACTAAGCCCCGCACTCCAGAGCTTCCGAACAGTTTAGCCAAGTTT
Organism: uncultured Candidatus Bathyarchaeia archaeon; assembly: GCA_964639375.1. GTDB lineage: Archaea > Thermoproteota > Bathyarchaeia > Bathyarchaeales > Bathycorpusculaceae. Next base: position 1,638 of record CAZXCX010000212.1, on the reverse strand, counting down.
TCCGTCATCCCGAATTAGTCTGAACACTTCCATGGTTAAAAGGCTAATTCGCTTAAAATGATTTGGCATAAGAATTAACCAGCACCTAGCTATTTTTTCGCCGCGTTCTCAATGAACTCAACCAGTTTTCGTCGTGTTGGATGCATGCCCTGCGGATCAGAGAGGTAACAGGCGGAAACCGCGTTTGCCAAGGCTAATCGACATTCGTCTGAAAGAGCGTTTCCATCGCCTAAGATGTTTCCTGCGTTCCAAGCGTCGCCCGCGCCCGTTGCCCTCAACACTTTGACCTTGAAGGCTGGAACAACAACCTCTTTTTTCTTGGTGAATGTGGCTGAAAAGGCGGTGGTGTGCAGGTCAATTCTCGCGGGTAAATACTTCGCTAAGACTCTGGCGGCTTCCATGGCTAACTCGTCAAAACGCCGTTTCCCACGTTGCTCGCTTATTTCATCGTTCAGTATTGCCGCGTAGCAGATTGCCTCATTCTCGTTCAAGCTCAAATCGTCCACTTGTCGGGTTTTCAGAACCTTTTCCATCAGCTCAGAAATTTTGTCTCTGTTGGGAGTTGGATCTGCCGTGTCATAGTAAGTCTTGCCTTTCCCTTTCGCTTTTGCCCTGCGAAAAACTGTCTCAGCCAGCGCAGTTCCATACTTTTTGGTTCCAGCCCAGTTAAATAAGCAAATGTAATCCGCGTTTTCAATCAACTCGTAATCGCGGTCAGTCAAGTCTAAAGGGCCGAAATCCGCTAGTGCACCTAAATCTCTAATCATGACGTTGGCTTTTCCGTTTTCAGTTTTAAGTTCCAGCGCTGTTGTTATTGATGCTTTTCCAGTGATTTTGATTTGGGAAAGGTCAACGCGGCATCTTTTAAGATAGAATTTTATTTGCTGAAGGCCGAGCTTGTTCGTGCAGACTATGGGAGTGACTTTAGCGCCTAGTGCGGCTAAGGCGGACGCCGTGTTAATCGCGTTTCCGCCTCTGATGTCTGTTTGAGCGATACCGTCTATGCTGCCGCCTTTTCGCTTAGCTACATCCGCGATCATCGAGGAAAAACGAGCCGCGTCATAGTCTAGGTTTATTAGTCTGTCATGGAAAAAATCCGGCATCACAACTGCGTCAAGTTTTTCATGATCTTCTTTAAGAAAACCCAGTAGTTCGTCCTTGCAATCTGCCCACATCACTTGAAAAGCACCTTTTACACTTATTTTCCGCAAAGCTAAAATAACCTTTTTCATACTAAACTGTAAAACTGTTCAAAAACATGGGAAATGCAAGTCTGGGGAGGGGAACGAATTGAAGTTTAAAGCTGAAGTTTGTCTGCTGTTGATGGCTATTGTGCTGTTTGTCTTGAGCGCGTTTTTTTACTCCTACCACGCGGCTAGTTTAGGGTTCGATTATCCCTACAGAGTAATCGCCCTCACGTTTGTTGGTTTTGGCTCAGCGCTAACGTTAGCTGCATCAATCTCTTATTCGAAACGTAGTAAAAATTTAGGAAATACCGGTCGCCGAGTTTAACCGAGGACAAAGCTTACCAACAGCCATACAATATCTCCGAATAACAAGGCGACAATCAAGCCGATTGTTACGAATATAAGCATGGGCAAGCCAGGTGTCGCCCACACGTAGGCGTCGATTTTTCCA
>CAZXCX010000211.1:0-2276 GCA_964639375.1 uncultured Candidatus Bathyarchaeia archaeon | reverse complement strand
GGCGGCGGGTAAGGCGTGTTTAGAATCGAGGCGAGAATGTAGATTGAATTGAAAACATGCTGGTAAACTGTGAAGAGGATTTGGGGAATATTTGTTTTCGGGTTCGCTTCTAACTTTTTCTTAACATCCGCAGAGGGGCCTTCCAAAGTCACGATGCCTACGGTTGAGTATTTAACAATATTTGGCTTGGTAGTTATAAGCAGGTTGAAGTTAAGATCAACTTGGTTGCCGCTCCTTTTCTGCTCCTCAAGTTTGGCGTTCACATCGAAAAACAGCTCTTCTGTAGGCACATACTGGCCTGTTCTTTCAGCCTGAAGGCTGTTTATGCGAATGGAAACGGTGACACCTGTAACAGAATATTTTGGGCAGATTATTGATCCCCTACTTTATTTTAACTATTTCATATTTAACTTTTGTAGATCCTGAAATCACCGCCCTCTACTTGAAGGAAAGCGAAATCTCCTTATTTATTGCCAAAATCGCTATAAACGGCAGGAACCGAAAGTTCTGTGGCGAACTTGAAGGCCTCCTCTTCGGGCAAGCCGCTCTTTGCTCGCAACACTATCTTTCGGGGAATGTCATCTTCAATGTAGAGTATGTAGTTAACGTTCTTTCCTAAACCAATGCGCTCAAGCTGCTGAACCGTAGCCTTAAATTTCTCCATATCCTGAATCTTATCGCCGATTTTTTCAATTGCTTCAAACAATACTTCAGCCTGACCCTGCTCAGTAGAAGAAATCAAAACATTACCTGACTGAAACCAAACCGAGGACTCGACCTTCTTTCCTTTTCCGCCTTTTTTTCCAGCAGCCCTATCGGAAGCTTTCTTTGGCGGACCACGTAGGTTCTTCTGCAGAGTAGCTGACTTCTGATACCAATCGTCATTCTTGTGAGTCTCTTCGCAACTTCGCAATAACGACCCTAGCCATTGACTGTAATCCTCGAATAACATTCTGTACTGGTCCAATTGGTCTGTTAGGAACTCAGTTATTTCCTTCAGCGTAATGAAAGTACGAATCTCGGTTCCCACAGCATACCACCCTATATTTGCTCGACCCACATCACATGAGCTTAAATCCACATATTTACTTTTAGATCACCGATTTCACGTTTCTATACTACTGTTCTTGAACAACGGGCAAAGCCTATTTTTGAGCCACAGACTTCAGCGCCGATAGTGCTCCAGAGATTTTCTGGATTTCCTTAGTTACAGCTGACAAGAATTTGATCCTGCTCTCAATCTTGTTTTTCTGCGCGCTCGTCAGATTTTTGAATTTCGGCATTACGTCTTGAATGACCAGAATCATAAGATCACGATTCTGTTCCTCAACGAGATTCTTCAGTTCCATATGTCCGTCTTCGTGCCATAAGGCTATGTGACCTGTCGGGTCGACGTGTGCCTGCGCAACGTTTCCAACTTCAGCGGGAAGAGCTGACGTAGAAACAGATATCGATGGGGTCAAAGGCTGCATCAGTTTGAGGAGCGATGTGAAAAACTCCGTGACTAAAAGTTTCTCTTCGGAAGCCAATTCACTTATTTGACCGATGTCATCTGCCAAACTTTTCAGCGAGTCAGCAAGTTCCTTGATAGTCATTTGAGCTTTTTCGTTCTGCTTGTTTTCTGTACTAATTGGGAATTCCGTTGTTCTTTGTTCAATACTATTCTCTTGGCTCAAGGTTGATCAATCCATGTTTATGGTGCTCACTGAAAAAAGCGCTTGTACGTTTCAAGACTTACGCACACGAAAATTTAGACTTGCGTTATATGGGGCAGTTGGATATATGGACGGTAACAATAGGAGACCGTATAACAAGTCGTAATACACAATATTTATATTCGTTTTCCGAATCAATAAATACCGCAGAGGCGGCGCTCCCGTGAGTTATGGACACCAAGGTCAAAAAGAGGAATATGAAAGCAGCAGAATTGAAGAGGTCTCATCTCTCAGGCGAGACAAATTCAAATTAACCGTGTCCCTGAACAAAGAGCGTCCAATGTCCAAATCACCTTTATATGAAAAATACGAAATTCAACGATACGACCTGCATCCAAACTACAGCTTTTCACACCTCGAAGACATGATCCCAAAAAACACCCCAGAATACATCGACAGCGGTCAGCATTACGTAGAACGCATAGTACGCGCGCTCTACTATTTCAAGCAGTGCTCTTTAATAGGTCCGTCAGGAACAGGCAAAACGCACATAGTCTATCTCGTAGCGGAACTCTGCGGTTTACCAATTTGGGAAGTGAACTGCGGACTACAGACATCTTC
>CAZXCX010000210.1:0-2276 GCA_964639375.1 uncultured Candidatus Bathyarchaeia archaeon | reverse complement strand
GATGGATTTTCTTCCTTCCCGCTCATCAATGCCTTCGTTGGGACTTGCGCTGATAAACGAGAACTTCATATAGGCACTTCTTCTTTGCTTATTCGTATTAATCTACACATAAATTTTTAGATAATCTGTCAAACTGCGGTTCAGTTAGCGTTTCGACCTATATATAAGGGAGGGGGTAGGTAGTCCGTGAGAACGCGACCACAAAACCGCATTAAGAACATGAAAAAAGAAAATAGCGGAAAGCTATAGGCCCAACATGCCCAGTAGATTATACTGGACAATCAATGCAGCAAACAATGAAGCTACAAGCGACATCACCGTAATCATCGTGTTAAGCGAAGGCCCAGCCGTATCCTTGAATGGGTCGCCAACAGTGTCGCCAACCACAGCCGCCTTGTGCGCGTCGGATCCTTTTCCGCCGTGAACGCCTGTTTCAATCAGTTTTTTGGCGTTGTCCCATAAGCCGCCAGCGTTTGACATAAGCAGTGCCAACAACAGGCTCGACAAAATTGCACCAGCTAAGAAACCGCCTAACGCGTTAATCCCGCCGACGAAGCCCATGATCAGCGTAGCGACAATTATGAAAACACTAGCTGGCATCAACTCGCGAATTGCCCCAACAGTAGCAATGTCAACGCATTTCGCGTAGTCAGGCTTAACACCTGGTTTACCCTCTCGAAGACCCGGAATCTCTTTGAACTGTCTTCTGATTTCAGCAATCATTCTTTCAGCGTTTCTTCCTACTCCAAGCATAAGCATTGCCGAGAACACCGCAGGAATAGCAACGCCCACTAAGGCACCCATCAAAACAAATGGGTCCATAATGTCGAAGACAGCGGCATGCCCAGCTTTTGAGGCTATCTCCTGAAAAGCAGCCAGCAGCGAGATCACAGTCAAACCAGCGGCTCCAATCGCAAATCCTTTCGTTATCGCTTTCGCCGTGTTTCCCGCCGCGTCAAGCTTGTCCGTAATCGCTATGACTTCCTCGCTGAGACCAGACTGCTCTGCTACGCCTTTTGCATTGTCAACAATAGGACCGTAAGCGTCATTTGAAACCGTTAACCCAACGATTGAGAGCATGCCGACAGCAGCCATAGAGATACCAAAGACGCCATAAGACACACCGCCCAAAGGCTCTAGCAGCTTATACGAAATTGCAGCTGCAATGCCAATCCCGATCAAAGGAAAAATGATGCTTCGCAAGCCATACGAAAAACCAGTGATTATGTTTATTGCGGGACCGCTCTTGGAAGCTTCAGCTGTCTTTATTACAGGCGCTTTATCCTCGGAGGTGAAGTAGTCAGTTGTTACGCCGATTATCACCCCTGCAATTAAGCCTACTGCAGCAGCGCCCCAGATTTCCCAGGGATAGCCCATGAGATAGGTTGCCACTGCTGTCAATCCGCCAAAGATTATGCATGTCACGTAGGTGCCGGCGTTTAGCGCGTTTCCAGGGTTACCTGTCTTGCCGATTCGGACTATCAAAGCGCCTATTATCGAAGCGAATATTCCTGCACCCGCAAACACCAACGGAATTTCCAAGTACGCGTAGCTTCCGCCAATTGCAAGAGCTGCTCCAAGTATCATAGTGGCTACGATGCTTGCGACGTAAGAGTCAAACAGGTCAGCGCCCATGCCCGCAACATCTCCCACGTTGTCACCTACGTTATCAGCGATGACTGCTGGGTTTCGAGGGTCATCTTCAGGTAAGTCAAGCTCCACTTTTCCGACCAAGTCCGCGCTTATGTCAGCGGTTTTAGTGTATATTCCGCCGCCAGCTTTGGCAAATAGCGCAAGAGAGCTTGCTCCGAAACTGTAAGCCAACACTGCTGGAACTTCCTCAGCGGGAGATAAGCCGACAATCGCGTAGACTACACTTATGCCGAGTAAGCCAACACCGACTACGGCTAACCCCATCACTGCGCCTCCGCGGAAGCCTATTGGAAAAGCCCTGTTCAAGCTTTCTTTGGCTCCTTGAGCCACTTTCGCGTTTGCTTTGGTAGCCACGGTTAAGCCTAAGTAACCTGCCAAGGCAGAGCATGCAGAACCGAAAATGTACGCTATCGTTATCCCAACGTTTCGTAGTGGATCACCCATCCAAATGGGTGACGGCAGAAAAATCACCAGCAATACGCTTACAACGCCTACGAAGACCGCCAACGTCGTGTATTCTCTTTTTATGAAGGCATTAGCCCCGCTTCTGATGGCTTCAGAGATTTCCCGCATTCTTTCGTTTCCACTGTCTTGGTTTTCAATGTAACGATAGAAGTATAACC
>CAZXCX010000209.1:0-2280 GCA_964639375.1 uncultured Candidatus Bathyarchaeia archaeon | reverse complement strand
GCTGCGCTTTTCTCTCCATAACGCACCGCCAGCGTCTTAATGCCTTCAGCCTTATCGCCCGTGACATCGACGATGCCTTTGGTGATTTCCCGACCCGTGTTAGAAAGGAAAGCCATTAGCGTGAAAAGCAGAACACGCAATAGAACTTGGCTAACTTGAACTTGGCTAATTTGGCTAAGTACTGTTATGCTGCCGTAGATGAAGGGAATTGCCACGCATGTGCTGACAAGAAGGTTGCCAGGCAAACCGCTTCGCTTTCCAACCGTAACGTAAGTTACGACGACGATCCAAGAGATTACTGCAACCACCAAACATAGAACACTCGTAAGGTAAGCGAAGACAAAACCTATGGCTGAAAGAACAAAAACGAAAGCCAAAGCTTCCCGCGCGCCAACTGAACCGCTTGGAATAGGACGAGACGGCTCGTTTATAGCATCAATCGCCCGATCGTAATAATCGTTAATAGTCATGGATGCGGCCGTTAGCGTAAAACCTGTGGCAAAGCCATATAAGATGTTCAGCCAGTTAACGTTGGAGAACTGGGGATTTGCCAGAACCGCGCCAACAAAGACTGCGAAGCCCATCATTGCGCAGTTGATTGGCCGCATTAGCCTTACCAAGCCGCTTATTTTGCCCATGGCTTTCGAACCTTGTTTAGAGAAGCATTAGTTTCGACTAAGTTATAAAATTCTCCTTTAGAATACCAAAAAATGTTGGAATGCCTGAACTTGTAACCTGTGAAGAGCTAGTTTGAAAAGCTTAATACGTTTCAAAACGGATAGTTAACAGAAATCTTTATGGGTGAAATCTTTTGAGCACCAACTACGCTCCTTTACTGGGCGACAACTACGCTCCGGAAAGGATACGAGTAATAATTCCAGTAGGCGGAAAAGCAACGCGCCTTCTGCCGCTTACAGCAGAAACAAGCAAAGCCGCCCTCAGACTGCTAAACAGGCCATTGGTGGAATTCTCGCTTCTGTCGCTTGCCAGCCAAGGCATACGCCACTTCATTTTCGGAGTTAAAGGCTACACGAACTACAGGGACCTGCACGATTATTTCGAGTCAGGCTACGGCTTCTCCGTGCGGTACAATATTAAACCGCGGATTCACATAAAATACCAGCCTAACGTGGATGACCTTGGAAGTGCTGATTCTGCAAGAATAAACATGGAATACTACGAGATTAACAACCCTGTCTTCGCAGTGCAGGGCGACAACATTTTTCAAATCAGTGTGAAAGACCTCATACAATTTCACCGAGAAAAAGGTGCGGTGATGACTATAGTGCTGAGGGAAGTGCAAAATGTTGAAGGCTTAGGCATCGCTGACATTGACAAGAACAGTCGCATCCGATGTTTCATCGAGAAGCCACTGCCTAAAGACGCGCCCAGCAACCTTGCCAACACGGGTTTATACGTGATTTCACCTGAAATAAAAAAGATCTTCAAGGAAAAGGGGGTCAAACAGATAATCGAGGAGAAAAACCGGTTAGACTTCGGTTACGACTTCATACCTTACCTGACACAAACAGGGCGCCCAGTGTACGGTTATACGTTGAAGGGAAACTGGTTTGACGTGGGCACTCCTAAGAACTATTTGGAAGCCATGAAGAAGCTGCTCCGCGGAGGCTTCACCATGTTGAGTGAGTTCGGTGGAAAAATCAGTGAAAAACAGCAAATATGGGTTCAGGGAGAAAGCAGCGACTCAGAAAAAAGGAGACAGGAGATTGTTCAGAAAATCAAACAGGGACGAATAGAGATTGAAGGCGCAGTTCTCATTGGAAGACACTGCCAAATAGATGACGGAGCAAGAATAGTGAACTCCTGCATCGACAACTACACAAGAATCGGTAAAGGCGCCACCATAGAAAACTCGGCGATATTGGACAGAGCCATAATCGGAGAAAAAGCCCAAGTATTAGACAGCATAATCGGCAGGCACGCAACTGTCCTATCGAGTGGCCGAAAACAAACGAAAATAAATTCGATTTCAGTTATTGCCGACGATGTTACCATAGAGGAAGGATGTATCCTAACAGCAACAAAAATCTATCCACATCAGTACGTGAGAGGAGAATTCCAAAATCAAACCTTAATGCCAAGCTAAGCCTTAAACCACTTGAAAATCAAATATTTCGTTTTTTCCATGTCCAAGTCTGGCACGGCAATTATGAACCGTTTCCGCACGGTTGTCGCCAGTCTGCCAGCCTTGACGATTTCCGTGGCTGAAATGTCAGAGCCTGCCTTCTTAACGGAAACCATGTAAGGCGCGTGTTCAAC